>DATGFB010000106.1:0-16310 GCA_035309605.1 Jatrophihabitantaceae bacterium | reverse complement strand
TAGCGCCTTCCATGGCCAATTCATCGCGTCGCGAGGCTTGAATCCGGGCCCATTTCTGCCGATGTAAGACGCGAAACCACCGTCGGGTTCAGGAGGGTCGCGTTGTGCCGCAGGCAGGGAGGACGGTCGCGATGCGGCTGTACGTCGGCCTGGCGACGCTCACCGGTCGGTCCCGGTTCGCGTTGTGGGCGTTCACGTTCGTCCCACTTGCCGGCCTGTACCTCGCGACACTGCGCACGCCGACGACGATCGCCAATTTTGATCCCGCCGCCGTCTCGCCATCGGCGTGGGCGATCGCACATCACGGCACGCCCGTGCTGCCGCTGCGCGACTGGCCGGCGCTGAACCAGTGGTACGTGCCCGAAGGCGGCGGACAGGTCGTCAGCAACCGCTCGCCGGGACTGGTGTTCATGGCCGTCCCCTTCTACTTCCTGGTCAGGTCGGCCGACGCCGACGATCAGATGCCCAGCGCGATCGTGGCCGCGCTCGCGACGGCGGCCGCGATGGCCGTGCTCGCGCTCGTCGTGCGCCGCATCGCCTCGCCTCGCGCGGCGTGGGCCGCAGCGCTGATCGCAGGCACGGCGACGACGACCTGGACCGTCTCGGGTACGTCGCTGTGGCCACACGGGCCCGACCAGCTGTTCCTGCTCATCGCGCTTCTCGGCGTCAGCGGTGAACGCTATGCGCGTGGCGGTTTCGGATTCGCGGCATCCGTCCTGACCCGACCACCGCTCGCGGTGATCGCAGCCGTCACCGGCTTGTACGAATCGTGGCGGCGCAGGTCGTGGCGGCCCGCGTTGGTGATCGGTGCGTGGAGCACCGCCGGGCTCGGTGTCTTCCTCGTCTACAGCGCCGCGTACTGGCACGGTGGGATCGACAGCCAATACGCGGCGGTCGGAGGGCACCCCGTCGCTACGTTCTTCGACGTCACGCCGGATGCCTGGTGGAGCTTCGCGGTGAACGTCTTCGGCACGTTCGCCGCACTCGGTCACGGCATCCTCACCACGTCGCCGTTCCTGATCCCGCTGGCTGCCGGCCTGCCCGTGGCGTGGCGCAAAGCGCCAGGCTGGGCGCGGTCCACCGCGATCGGCGGCATCGTGTACCTCGCGGTGCAGCTCAAGGCCAATCGCTTCAACGGCGGCGAAGGCTTCTGGGGCTACCGCTACCCGCTACCGATGCTCACGCTCGCCGCACCGCTGCTCGTGCTCGCGTGGCGCGAGTGGGTGGCCCCGGTCGCGAAGCGCAACGCGGCGTTCATGGCGCTCGTGATCATTTCGATCGCGGACGAGGTCATCGGCGCGACGTGCTTCGCCACGCCGGACTACTACAACCACGTTCCCGGGCTGCAGAAGCACATGGCGTGGTTGCCGGCGAACCTCAACGGCGTGCTGACCGGCCCGCGCGCGGTGCCGGCCGCGGCGATCCTGGCGGCGGGCACCGTGCTCGCGGTTGTCGTCTACCGCCGCATGTCGCGCACGTCAGACGGACCGTACGTGAGTGACGTCGCCCGCAGCGACAACAACCTGTTCGCCTTCGCGATCGAGGACTAGCCGGCCGGACGCGTCGACATCGCTCGCCCGCCCGCGCACTGACGCCCCCGGCAACTCGACGACGACGTGCTCGCCGAGCGTCGCGCATGCCCTGCGGTACGCACTGGCGACACCACTTGCTTCTGCGTCGCCGCCCGCACCCAGCCACGAGTCGTATCGCGAGGCGAACGCGTCGAGGATCTCACCGAGCAGCGCCGTCCGATCCGGCGTCGCGCCGCACAGTGCCAGCGATGTCGCGGTAGGAACGGGTAGCTCGTCGCGCGTCGTGGAGACGTTGAGACCGATGCCGACGACGACCGCGGTTCCGGTGCTCTGCGCGAGGATGCCGGCCGCTTTGCCCCGGTCCGGGCCGAGCAGCAGGTCGTTGGGCCATTTCAGCGCCGCGTCGGCGTAGGGAGCGACCGCGTCGTGCACCGCGACTCCGGCGAGCAACGGCAACCACGACCACGTCGCTACCGGGGCGTCCGGACGCAGAAGTATCGAGAAGGTGAGGCCGCTGCGCGGCGGCGACACCCACGCGCGGTCGAAGCGGCCGCGCCCGCCGGTCTGCACTTCGGCCAGGAGCACCGAGCGGTCCGGAGCGTCGTGATCGCCCAGCAGGTCGGCGTTGGTCGACGCCGTCTCGCCGACGACATCGAGCCGCGTCCACCGCGCACCGGCTGTGGCGTGCAGCGCATCCGCGTCGATCGGCGGGCGCTCGTTCACGCTCCCGAAGGTAGCCTCTTTGTTCATGAGCGCAGAGCCTCTTGGCGAGGAGGGCCTCGACCCGCATACGACGGCAGGCAAGCTGGCCGAGTTGCATCGTCGCTACGACGAGGCAGTTCATGCCGGGTCGGCGCGGGCGGTTGAGAAGCAGCACGCCAAGGGCAAGAAGACCGCCCGCGAGCGAATCGAGGCGTTGCTCGACGAAGGCTCGTTCATCGAACTCGACGAATTGGCGCGGCACCGCTCGACCACGTTCGGCATGGAGAAGTCGCGTCCGTTCGGGGACGGCGTCGTCACGGGCTACGGCACCGTCGACGGTCGGCCGATCTGCGTGTTCAGCCAGGACGTCACCGTTTTCGGTGGCGCGCTCGGCGAGGTGTACGGCGAGAAGATCGTCAAGGTGCTCGACTTCGCGATGAAGACCGGCTGCCCGGTCGTCGGCATCAACGAAGGCGGCGGCGCGCGGATCCAGGAAGGAGTGGTGTCGCTCGGCCTGTACGGCGAGATCTTCTATCGCACCGTGCATGCGTCCGGCGTCATCCCGCAGATCTCGCTCATCATGGGTGCCGCGGCGGGCGGACACGTGTACTCGCCCGCCCTCACCGACTTCGTCGTGATGGTCGACAAGACCTCGCAGATGTTCATCACCGGGCCGGACGTCGTGAAGACCGTGACCGGCGAAGAGGTGACGCTCGAGGAACTCGGCGGGGCCCGCACGCACAACACGACCAGCGGGAACGCGCACTACCTCGCCACGGACGAGGACGACGCGATCAACTACGTCAAGGCACTGCTCTCGTATCTGCCGAGCAACAACCTCGACGTGCTGCCGGGGTACGACACCGAAGCGTCGGCCGAGGTCGAGGACGAAGACCTGTTCCTCGACACGTTCATTCCCGACTCGGCCAACCAGCCGTACGACATGCACGAGATCATCGAGCACTTGCTCGACGACGGCGAGTTCCTCGAGGTGCACGCGCTGTTCGCGCAGAACATCGTCGTCGGGTTCGGCCGCATCGAGGGCTACCCCGTCGGCATCGTCGCGAACCATCCGATGCACTTCGCGGGCTGCCTCGACATCGACGCGTCGGAGAAGGCCGCGCGGTTCGTCCGCACGTGCGACGCGTTCAACGTGCCGATCGTGACGCTCGTCGACGTGCCCGGCTTCCTGCCCGGCGTCGGCCAGGAGCACCAGGGCATCATCCGGCGCGGGGCGAAGCTCATCTACGCCTACGCCGAGGCCACGGTTCCGAAGATCACGGTGATCACGCGCAAGGCGTTCGGCGGTGCGTACGACGTCATGGGCTCCAAGCACCTCGGCGCCGACATCAACGTCGCCTGGCCCACCGCGCAGATCGCCGTGATGGGTGCGCAGGGCGCGGTGAACATCCTGCACCGGCGGCGCATCGCGTCGTCCGACGATCCCGAGGCGGCCCGCGCGGAGATCGTGCAGGAGTACGAGGACACGCTGATCAACCCGTACATCGCCGCCGAGCGCGGTTACATCGACTCGGTCATTCCGCCGTCGCACACTCGCGCCTATGTCGTCAAGGCGTTGCGCATGCTGCGCAACAAGCGCCAGAGCTTGCCACCGAAGAAGCACGGCAACATACCGCTATGAACGCGAACGAACCGCGGCAGGCGCAGCTGCGTGTCGTCAAAGGTGACCCGACCGCGGAGGAACTCGCCGTCGTCACCGCAGTCGTCACGGCCGCCGCGTCGGCGGGGCCGGCTGACGCTCCAGCGGCGCCGGTTCGCGGTCGCTGGAACGATCCCGCCCGCATGCATCGCCGAGCCCTGCTTACCGGCCCGGGCGGCTGGCGCGCCGCCCTGCGCTGACGCCGTGTCATGACCGTCGAGTGGCTCGGCGGCACCGACGACGCGGAGGAGCTGCCGCAGCCGCCGCGACGGCCGTCGCCCCGGCGTCCGTTGTGGTGGCTCGCCGGCGGTTTGGTCGCGGCTGTCGCTGTCGTCGCAGCCGTGGTCAGCCGCTCGGATACCGGTCCGAAGGCCGCCGCGCCGCCGATCGCCCCGTCCACGTCGACCAGCGCCCCGTTCCAGCCCGTCGAGCTGCAGCCGTCGACACAGCCTGCGCCACTTCCCGGCAGTCAACCGGTCGTCATGCAGCTCGGTCACTCGCTGCTTCCCGGTGCGTCGGGCTGGGAACTGTTCGCGCGCTCGGATGAAGCGGTGATCCGGATCCAGGTCGGTTCCGGCCGCGTCACGACCACTCCGTTGCCGGCGGTGCTCGACGAAGGCGGCGTGGCGTTCGTGACGGGGCCGGACAGTGTGATCGTGCGGCCCAACGACGCAGTGCCGGGGTACCTGATCCCCGACGGACGACCGGCGCTCGCCTTGCCGAGCTTGTTCGCGAACGCGAACAACGTCCTTGCCGGGCCGCAGCGCGACGAGGTCTGGGTGCAAGGCACTTCGGACACCGGACAGACCACCGCGCCATCGCTGTTCGACCTGCGGACGAACCGCGTGGTCGGCGAACACCTGACGGTGCCGTCGCAACTGGTCGGTCCGCTCACGTCCGACGGCTCGGGCTACCTGCTCTACACAGGCGTCGGCGGGATCTACGACGTGCGCGACACCGGTGTGCACAGAGTTACGAGCGGCAGAATCGTCGCGGTCGGATCGTCGAGTTGGCTCGTACTGGACTGCGACGAGCAGTACCACTGCAGCTTGGTGCTCGTCGACCAGCAGACCGGTCTCCGTACCTCGGTGGGCGCGGCGCCCATTGCGCCCGACTACCTGCCCGGCCTCATCTCGCCGGACGGCAGGTTTGCGGTCTACCTCGCCGACACGGGCCGCTCGACCGAGAGCCTGCGCATCGTCGACCTCGTCAACCGCACCGACCGGTTGTTGGCGGTACACCCCGCGAACGTCAGCTTCGACACTCAGCCCTTCGTCTGGGCGCCGACCGGGCACGTGCTGCTGATCGCGGACAACGACGAAAAGCTCGAGCAGGTCGACCCCGCGACGCTCGTCACGCACGTCGTCGATCCCCGGCTGCCCCGAGTGATCCAGCTGGCGATCCGCGTGCTCTCGTGATCAGCGTCCGGCGTACGTCGCCTTGCCCGGTCCGTCGCGCAAGAACGACGCCACTGCGTTGCGCAGGTCCTCGGTCGCGAACAGGCGGCCGCTGACGTCCGCGGTTATCTCGTCGGCGCCGCCGGTACCGACTTCGACCTGCTCGCGGATGATCGCCTTCGTCGCGGCGTGCGCACGGGTCGGGCCGGTCGCCAGCGACATCGCGAACGCTCGGGCGGCCGCGTCGAACCCGTCGTCGGGCAGCACCCGGTTGACCACGTTCCACCGCTCGAGAGTCGCCGCGTCGAACAGCTCGCCGGTGTAGACCAGCTCGCGCGCCCGCGCCGGACCCGCCCGCTCGGACAGGCGCTGCGGGCCACCCATGGACGGCGTCAGACCCACGACCTTCTCGACCAGCCCGAACCGCGCCGATTCGGCGGCTAGCAACAGATCGCACGCGAGGCTGATCTCGAACGCAGCGGTGAGGCACAGCGCGTGTGCCGCGAACACGGTGGGTATCGGCAGCTCCTCGAGTGCATGCACCATGTCGAACCAGTCGCGCCAGAGCTCGGCACCCGAGTCGACGTCCAGCGTCGCGAACAGGTGCACGTCGACGCCGCCCGAGACGACCTTGCCGTCGGCGCGAACGAGCAGGCCGCGCGCGTCGGATTGCTTGACCTGACCGATCGCATCCGCGAACGCATCGCCCATCGCGCGGTCGAACAGATTCAGCGGCGGGCTGTCCAACGACAGCACGGCGAGCGGCCCGTCGAACTCAAGACGCACCGACATGCGGCTCTCCTTTGTTGATCAACGGCAGTTCTCCGTCGAATATCGCTTGAAATCCGCTGTTGATCACGGCGGTAGTGGGAACGTCACGTCGCCGCAGTCGCAGCCTTCTTGCGACGGCGGGAGACCCGCGACGGTACCGACGAGCAGTTCACGCAGCTTCGGCAGGTTCGCGGCGAAGGCCGCCAGTACCTCGGCGTGCGTGACTCCTTCACCCGCCTCGACACCCGCGTCCAGATCAGTGACGAGCGCGAGCGTCGCGTAACACAGGCCCAGCTCGCGGGCGAGTGCCGCCTCAGGCATCGCGGTCATGCCGATGATGGTCCAGCCATGCCGCTGGAACTCGAGCGACTCGGCGCGCGTCGAGAACCGCGGTCCGTTGACGACCACGAGCGTGCCCTCGGTCGCGTCGGCCAGCCCGGTGCGTGCCGCGGCCGCGCGTTGCACGGGGCAGTACGGGTCGGCGAAGGTGGCGTGCCCGACGCCCTTTGTATCGGCGTCGAAGTAGGTGTGCGCGCGCCCGTGGGTGCGATCGATGATCTGGTCGGGCACGACCAGGGCGCCGGCTGATAACGATGTCGTTAGTGAGCCGACCGCCGAGAGGGCAAGAACCTGCCGCACGCCGAGGCTGCGCAGCGCCCACAGGTTCGCGCGGTACGGCACGAGGTGCGGAGCGAAGCGATGATCAACGCCGTGCCGCGGCACGAAGACGACGTCGCGATCGCCCAGTTTGCCTATCGTGAGCGGATCGCTCGGGGTGCCGTACGGCGTGCTCACCTGCTGGGTCGCGGCCCCGTCGAGCAGCGAATAGAAGCCCGAGCCGCCGATCACTCCGACGGGCGTCGCTGAGAGCATGCCTGCACGTTATCGATCGCTAGGGCGTTTCAACTTGCGCGCCCCGCGGACTCCGTCAGGATGGGGCCTGACCGGAGCGCGGGCACCCCCGATCCGCGCTCCGGTCCCCTGCCGCCCGGCACCTAGAGTGTGGGCGTGCAACGTAATCACTTCGAGCCTGAGCATCTTGCGTTTGCCGACGCGTTCCGGTCCTTCGCGGACAAGGAACTGGTGCCGCACTACCTGGACTGGGAACGCGCGGGCATCGCACCGCGCGAGATCTTCCAGGAGGCGGGGCGCAACGGGTTTCTCGGCATGGCCGTCCCTGAGGAGTACGGCGGCGGCGGCGTCGACGACTTCCGGTTCAACCAGGCGCTGAACGAGCAGATCGCGCTCGCCGGCGTCACCGGCGTCGGCCTCGGCATCAGCCTGCACAACGACACCTGCCTGCCGTACTTCCTGTCGTTCTGCACCGACGAGCAGCGCCGGCGATGGCTGCCCGGCATCGCCAGCGGTGAGCTCATCACCGCGGTGGCGATGACCGAGCCGGGTGCGGGTTCCGATCTCGCCGGTATCCGCACGTCGGCGAAGCGTGACGGCGACTCCTACATCGTGAACGGCAGCAAGACGTTCATCACGAACGGCGTCAACGCGGACCTGGTGATAACCGCCGTGCGGACCGGTGACGCTTCGGCCGACGACCGCCGGGCCGGCATGTCGTTGCTGATTCTCGAACGCGGCATGCCCGGCTTCGAGCGCGGTCGCAACCTCGACAAGCTCGGCTTGCACTCACAGGACACTGCAGAGCTGTCGTTCAGTGACGTGCGCGTTCCGGTCGAGAATCTCTTGGGCGAAGAGGGCACGGGTTTCGGGCAGCTCACCCAGAAGTTGCCCCAAGAGCGGATGTCCCTCGCCGTGAACGGCGTGGCCGAGGCACGCGCCGCGTTCGAAGAGACGCTGCGCTACGTGCAGGACCGCAAGGCGTTCGGCAAGACGATCAGTTCGTTCCAGAACACCAAGTTCGTGCTTGCCGAGATCGCGACCGAGATCGACGTGACGCAGGCCTTCGTCGACAAGGGCGTCGATCTGCTCAACGCCAAGCAACTGGATCCGGCGGATGCGGCCAAGGCGAAGTGGTGGGCCACCGAGCTGCAGGGCCGCGTCATCGACCGATGCCTGCAGCTGCACGGTGGCTACGGATACATGACCGAGTACCCGGTGTCACGCCGTTACGCCGACGCCCGCGTCACACGCATCTACGGCGGCACCACCGAGATCATGAAGGGCGTCATCAGCAAGTCGCTCGGCTTGTGACGACGCGGTTCGTTCTCGCCTCGGCCTCGCCGGCGCGACTGGCGACGCTGCAACGCGCGGGGATCCGCCCGGACGTGATCGTCAGCGACATCGACGAAGCGGCATTGACGGCCGAGGCCGGGCCCGTGAGCACGGCAGTCCTGGCGCAACGGCTGGCCGAGGCGAAAGCGACCGCGGTCGCACGCGAGCTCGGCGAGGCTGTCGCGTTCGTGTTGGGCTGCGACTCGATGCTCGAGCTCGACGGCGAGCCACTCGGCAAGCCCGCGAGCGTCGGCGCAGCGATGGAACGCTGGAAGCACATGCGCGGGCGCAGTGGCGTGCTGCACACCGGGCACTGCCTGATTGATGCCGAGTCCGGGCGCGGGATCGTGGCGGGCGCGGCAACCGAAGTGCACTTCGCCGACGTCAGTGACTTCGAGATCGCGCTGTACTGCGCCAGCGGTGAGCCGACGCAGGTCGCGGGTGCGTTCACCATCGACGGCCTCGGCGGCTGGTTCGTCCGCTCGATCAAGGGCGACCACCACAACGTCGTCGGCCTGTCGTTGCCGTTACTGCGCGACATGGTGCACGAGCTCGGGGCGACGCTGAGCGACCTCGGCTATCCGTCGGCCTGATCGCGCAGGCGGCGCAGGTCGCTGCGTGCGAGCGCCGGTCCCGACACGTCGTCGAGGGCGCTGTCGCGGAACGGACGCAACCCGGCGATCAGCAGATCGAGATGGCGGTGCGCGAGCTGGTTGTTGAGCTCGGCGGGTATGGGCCCGGGGAGCGGGCGCGACAGGCGCACCAGCAACGTGCCGACGTCGCCGAACGTGATCGCCTCGGACAGCGATCGGTCGGCATGCGCGGCGTCGATGATCCGCTCGACAGCGCGCGCCGACGCCTCACGTGCCGGAGCGAGCTCCGCATCGTCCATGTCGATCTGGTCGAGCAGGACCGGGATGACGGCGGAGATACGAACGTCGAGTACGGCGTGCATGTAGTGGACCAGCGCCGCGAAGCCAGTCGGCTCCTCCGCGAGCACGCGTTCGGCGGTGTCCTTGGTGCGGGTCAGCGCTTCGAGAACCACGGCGCGCATCAGCGACCGGCGGTCCGGGAAGCGGCGGTAGAGCGTGCCGATGCCGACGCCGGCGCGCTTGGCGATCTCGTCGAGCGGGACGTCGGCGCCGCGTTCGACGAACAGGTCACGAGCGCACCGCAGTAGCCGTTCGTGGTTGCGCGCCGCGTCGGCACGCAAGCGGCGGGTCGACGGCTCCGTCTCGGTCATCGCTTGCCCAGGCTAGCAGATACGGAGGAATTCTCTCCGAATCCTCTTGAATTCGAGCCTGTTCCGTAGCACGGTAGCCATAACCGGAGGAAATTCATCCAGATGAAAGGAGCGGACGATGACCGGCACGCTGTCCGCCAGCGCTGTACCCATGACGGCCGACCCGCCACGAGACCGCCGCTGGCCGGCCCTCGTCGTCATCGCCATCGCGCAGTTGATGGTCGCGCTGGACGCCACGATCGTGAACATCGCGCTGCCGTCCGCCCAGCATGCGCTCGGCTTTCGCGACACCGACCGCACCTGGGTCGTCACTGCATACACACTCTCGTTCGCCGGCCTGTTGCTGCTGGGCGGGCGGGTCGCCGACGGCATAGGGCGGCGCCGTACGTTCCTCGTCGGGCTCGTCGGCTTCGCATCCGCGTCGGCGCTCGCAGGTGCGGCGCCTTCGTTCGGTGTGCTTGTCACCGGGCGCGCTCTGCAGGGCGGATTCGCCGCCATGCTCGCGCCTGCGGCGCTGTCCCTGATTGCCGTTACGTTCCCCGAGCCGCGTGAGCGGGGTAAGGCGTTCGGTGTGTACGGCGCGGTTGCGAGCAGCGGTGCGGCTACTGGTCTCTTGCTGGGCGGTGCCTTGACGCAATATCTGAACTGGCGCTGGTGCCTCTACGTCAACGTCGTCGTCGCACTCGGCGCGTTGGTCGCGGGCCGTGCGGTGCTGCCGCGCACCAGACCGGACGGCCGGGTGCGCGTCGATGTGCTGTCCGGCGTGCTCGCGACGGGCGCGCTGGCGGCGCTCGTGTTCGGCTGCAGCCGAGCTGTGGTCAGCGGTTGGACGTCGGCGCCGGTGGTTGCTGCGCTCAGTGTCGGTGCGGTCGGCATCGTCGCGTTCGTGCTGTGGCAGACGCGCAGCAGTGCACCGCTGCTCCCGTTGCACATCGTGCGTGATCGCGCGCGAGCCGGTGCCTACCTCTCGGTGGCTGCCGCCGTGGTCGGCTCGTTCGGCACGTTCCTGATGCTCACGTACGACTTCCAGGTCGTGCTGCGGTACTCGCCGTTGCGCGCCGGCCTGGCCTTCCTTCCGCTCACCGCCGCGGTGTCGGTCAGCAGCTTCACCGTCGCGAGCCGGCTGCTGCCGCGGCTCGCGCCGCGCGCGATGATCGTGCCGGGCCTGCTGATCGCCGCGTCCGGGCTGCTGCTGCTGTCGCGCATGCACCCGACCAGCAGCTTCGTGGCCGTCATGCTGCCGGCGCAGGTGTTGCTCGGCCTCGGCATGGGCGCGGTGTTCACGCCTGCGATCACCGTCGCGACGAGCGGCGTCGACATGCGCTTCGCCGGCGTGGCTGCGGCGATGGCCAATACCGCGATGCAGATCGGTGGATCGATCGGAACGGCCGTGCTCAACACGATCGCGGTGTCTTCGACCCGGCGCTATGCCGCGGCACATCATGGCGGGGTCGACGCGCTCGTGCACGGCTACGCCACCGCGGCGCTGACCGCGGCGATCGTGCTCGCAGCTGTTGCGTTCGTCGGGGCTGTCGTGATCAATACGGGTGCACCGCAGGCGACCGCAGGCCACTATGGATCGCAGAAGGGGTGAGCTATGCCTGTGCAGCTGAACCACACGATCGTGCACGCGCACGACAAGAACGAAACAGCGCGCTTCCTCGTCGAGATCCTCGGGCTGTCCGACCCGACCACGTTCGGCCCGTTCCTCGTTGTCCAGGTGGACAACGAGGTCTCGCTGGACGTCGCCGACGACCACGGAGAGGTGCGGCCACAGCACTATGCATTCCTCGTCAGCGAGGACGACTTCGACGCGATCTTCGCGCGCATCAAGGAACGCGGCTTGCCGTACTGGGCCGACCCCGACCATCACCGGCCGGACGCGATCAACCACAACGACGGTGGCCGGGGGGTCTATTGGGACGACCCCAACGGTCACGTCCTCGAGATCATCACCCGGCCTTACGGAAGCGGTTCGTGAAGCGGGCGGCGGGCCCAGATGCGGGTCGGCTCGCCGCCGCGCCCCCGCAATGTGACCTCACGCAAGAAGTGCCACTGCGCGCGCTCCTGCTCGGTCGCGGCGAGCACGACCGGTTCGGCCGCGAGCACGGACGACGGTTCGTCCTTCGCAATGTCGGTGAGCCGGGACGCCTCGTTCACCGCGTCGCCGATGACGGTGTACTCGAGCCGGCTCTCCGAGCCGATCTGCCCGGCGATCACCCGCCCGGAGGCGATGCCGATCCCGACGTCGAACTCGGTCGCGCCGCGCACTTCGGCATGGATGCGCCGGCCGGTGCGCAGCGCAGCCGTCGCTGCGTCGTCGATCGCGACGGGCGCGCCGAAGACGCACAGCGCGGCGTCGCCCTCGAACTTGTTCACCAAGCCGCCTGCGTCTTCGACCGCTGACACCACCACCGAGAAGAAGCGATTGAGCCGCTTCACGAACTCGCTGGGCTCGATCTTCTTGGTCAGCGCGGTCGAGCCGGTGATGTCGACGAACAACGCGACCACATCGCGCTGTTCTCCGGACAGCGTCACACCGAACTCCAGGGCCTCCCGCGCGACGGCCGGGCCGACGTGCCGGCCGAACAAGTCGTGCACCCGATCGCGCTCACGCAGCCCGGCCACCATGTCGTTGACACCGTCTTGCAGCATGCCGATCTCGCCGGCGTCGTCGACGATCACATCGAGATCGAGATCCCCTTCGCCGACGCGGCGCACGATGGCGACGAGTTCGCGCAGCGGCGTGCCGATCGCGCGCGCCGCCAAGGTGTTCGACAGCACGCCGACGGCGAGCGCCACCACAGCCAGCGCGATGCCCGCACCGCGCACATGGCGACGACCCTCCGGCGACGCGAGGATCAGGATGATGCCGAGCAGCGGGATACCCGTCGTGAACAGCCAATTGAGCAACAGCCTGCTGCGCACCGACAGCATGAAGCGGTCGCCGCGTGGATGAGTCGCAAGCGCGAGTTCGGTGACCGGACGGCTGAACCGCGCCACGAGAACGTACGTCACGGCCGACGTCGTGAGCCCGCCGAGAACCAGACCGGAGCCGACGCCGAACGCGTTGTCCGCCCCTGCACCGAGGCCGGCGACGAGCGACCCGATCGAGATGCCGCCGAGAACCCAGAAGCCGCCGGTGATCAACGCGAGGTCGAGCGGTGTGCGCAGCGCGCGATGTGCTTCGTCCTCGGTGGGCCGTTTGCCGAGCAGCAGCCAACGCAACGTGCGCCGATGCAGCACCGCGCCGAGCAACGAGCCCGCCAGCAGCGCCGCGATCACATACACGATCGCGAATGTGAGCACGATCATCCGCTCGCTGCGCGGTGCCGACGCGTTCAAGCTCGCGAGCAAGAACGTGACGACGACGCCACCGACGAGATTCGCGGCGATGACGACAGCGCCGACGCCGAGCACCGTCCGCTTCGCCCACGGCGTCGCGTCGTGTGCGACCCGTGCGACGCGCACGATCGACGGCTCGGCGCGCTCGCTCACCCGACAAGTGTTCACCCGCTCGAGGCATCGCGCGCAGTCAGAACACGCGCGAGTGACCATCACCGCGTCGGGGAATACCGCCCACGTCTTCGCAACGCCGCGATGCGGCCGCTTCTCCAGCGTTCATAGGCACTTTGCGCATTCGGCTTCCGTTCGCGGATGCGTAGCGCGGCGAGCACAGCCGCGACCTCTTGCGGTGTCGGTGATCCGCTGATCCGCGCTCCGGGGAGCGTGGCTTGCGCCTCGCGCGCGTCAGACTCCCGGGAGTGGGTCATGTGGGCGGCACCCCGTGGCGCTTGGCGGGCAGGTCGCGTGACTTGCCGACGAGCACGGCGTAGCGACGCACCAACTCGGCGCGAAGTTCGGACGGCTCGATCACCGCGTCCAGCACCAGATCGGACGCGAGTCGCAGCAGATCGACGTCCTGCTCGTACTCGGCTCGCTTGTCCGCGACGAACGCCGCTTGCGCGTCGGCGTCGTCGATCTCGGCGATCTTGTTCGCGTACACCGCGTTCACCGCGGCCTGTGGACCCATCACCGCGATCTTCGCGGTCGGCAACGCGATGCACGCATCGGGCATGAACCCCGGCCCGGCCATCGCATACAGCCCGGCGCCGTATGCCTTGCGCACGATCACGGACACCTGCGGCACCGTCGCCTCGGACACCGCGGTGATCATCTTCGCGCCGTGCCGGATGATGCCCTGCCGCTCGACGGCGCTCCCGATCATGAAGCCGGGCACGTCGGCGAGGTACAGCAGCGGCACGTTGAACGCGTCGCACAGCCAGATGAACCGCGCTGCCTTGTCGGCGGAGTCGACGAACAGCACTCCGCCACGCACCGCGGAGTTGTTCGCCACGATGCCGACCGGACGACCGTCGATGCGCGCGAATCCGGTGACCAGCTCGGCGGCGAACAGCGGTTTGACCTCGAAGAACGAGTCGGCGTCGATGAGGCCGTCGATGATGTCGTGCACGTCGAACGGCACGGACTCGTCCGGGGGCACACAGTCGTCGGCGAGCTCGACGGCCGGCGCTTCGGCGAGCACGTCCGGCGGCTGCTCGCGCCAGCACGTCGGCAGGTACGAGAAGAACAGCCGCGCCTGTTCGATGGCGTCGGCGTCGTCAACGGCAAGGTTGTCGCCGCATCCGGAGACGGTTGCGTGCATGCGGGCGCCGCCCATCTCCTCGAGCGTGACCTTCTCGCCGACGACCATCTCGGCCATGCGCGGCGAGCCGAGATACATCGACGCATTGCCTTCGACCATGATCACCACGTCGCAGAACGACGGGATGTACGCGCCACCTGCCGCGGACGGTCCGAACAGGCAACAGATCTGCGGCACCTTCCCTGACAGCATCACCTGGTTGTGGAAGATGCGGCCCGCGCCTCGACGTCCGGGGAACAACGCGACCTGATCGGTGATGCGTGCGCCGGCGGAGTCGATGAGCCAGAAGACCGGGAGCTCCTCGGCGAGCGCGCGCTCGGTCACGCGGATGATCTTCTCGACCGTGCGCGCACCCCACGATCCCGCTTTCACCGTCGGGTCGTTCGCGACGACGAGGACGGGACGCCCGTCGATGAGGCCTTGCCCTGTTACCACGCCGTCGGCCGGCAACCCGGTGCCGAGCGCGTTCGCGAGCTGGCCGTCCTCGACGAACGTCGCTTCGTCGAGCAACAGCGCGATGCGATCGCGCACGTACATCTTGTGCTGCGCAGCGAGCTTCGCGGCCGCACGGTCGGGCGGCGCGAGCGTCGCCTCGCGCGCAACGCGGATCTCCTTGTCGCTCACGAAACCGGTAGCCCCAGGCCGCGGGCGATGAGCATGCGCTGCACCTCGGACGTCCCCTCACCGATCTCGAGGATCTTCGCGTCGCGGTAGAAGCGGGCGACAGGGAACTCCTCCATGAAGCCGTTGCCGCCGAACACCTGCGTCGCGATGCGCGTCGCGGCGACCGCCGCCTCCGTCGAGTACAGCTTCGCCATCGACGCGGCCTGCTTGATCTGCTCGCGGCTACGCCCGCTGTCCTTGAGCCACGCCGCCTTGTACGTGAGCAGCCGCGCCGCCTCGACGGATACCGCGAGATCGCTCAGTGCGAACGCGACCGCCTGCCGCGAGCCGATCGGCGCACCGAACGTGTGCCGCTCGAGTGCGTACCGGCGCGAGACGTCGAGACAGCCTTGCGCCAGACCGACAGCGAGCGCCGAGATCGCGATGCGTCCCTCGTCGAGAACCGCGAGGAATTGCGCGAAGCCCTTGCCGCGCTGACCGAGCAGGTTGTCCTCGGGCACGACGCAGTCGGCGAACGTCAGCCCATGCGTGTCGGAGATGTGCCAGCCGAGCTTGTCGTAGGCCGGTTCGACGACGAAGCCGGCGGTGCCCGACGGCACGAGCAGCGTCGATATCTCGTCCGGCCCGGTGCGCGCGGTGATGGACACGACGGATGTGATGTCGGTGCCCGAGTTCGTGATGAATGCCTTCGCGCCGTTGATCGTCCAGTGCCCGCCGTCGAGCACCGCACGCGTTCGCGTCGCGCCGGCGTCCGAACCCGCCTCGGGCTCGGTCAGGCCGAACGCGGCGAGCGCCCGTCCGGCGACGAGGTCCGGTAGCCAGCGCTGCTTCTGTTCCGCCGTGCCGTAGGACGCGATGGGGTTGATGCCGAGGCCGACCGCCGCTTCGAGGGTGATGCCGATGGACTGGTCGACCCGGCCGAGTTCCTCGATCGCCACGCACAGCGACGTGAAGTCACCGCCGGAACCGCCGTACTCCTCGGGCGCGACCAGGCCGAACAACCCGAGGTCGCCCATCGCGTGCACGATGTCGAGCGGCAGGTGATGCTCGCGATCCCACTGCGCGACGTGCGGGGCGATCTCGCCTTCGGCGAACTCCCGCACGACCTTGCGGAACGTCTCGTGGTCCTGGGACAGCTCGAACATCTCGACCTCCTGGCCGGCGGCACGCCGGCCGCTACCTTGACGTTAACGTCAACGTCAATCACCATAGCGGGATGACGCGGCAGGCGGAAGGGGACGTCCGCACCGACGCCGGCACCTGGACCGTCGGCGAACTCGCCGACGACCTCGGCGTCACCACGCGCACGCTTCGGTTCTACGAGGCCCAGGGCCTCATCACGCCGCGGCGGGCCGGCGCCAACCGCGTCTACGACGCACGCGACCGGGCGCGGCTGCGGCTGATCCTGCGTGGCCGGCGGTTCGGGATGTCGCTCGAGGAGTGCGGCGAGATCGTCGACATGTACGACGGCGCCGGATCGTCAGAGGCCCGCCAGCTGCGCACCCTGCTGGGCCGGCTGGACGAGATC
>DATGFB010000105.1:0-5033 GCA_035309605.1 Jatrophihabitantaceae bacterium | reverse complement strand
CCCACGCGCCGTCCATTGACGGTTGGGGCCGTTCGGCACAATCGACGCATGTCCGTGCGCCCGTCCGAGCTCGACCCGGCCATCGCCGCGCGCCTCAAACGCGACGCCGCGGGGCTTGTTGCCGCGGTCGTCCAGCAGCACGACACCGGCGAGGTGCTGATGGTCGGCTGGATGGACGACGAGGCGCTGCACCGCACGCTCACCACGGGCCGCGCGACGTACTGGTCACGCTCGCGCCAGCAGTACTGGGTCAAGGGCGACACGTCGGGACACGTCCAATACGTGCATTCGGTCTCGCTCGACTGCGACGGTGATGCCGTGCTCGTGCGCGTCGACCAGATAGGTCCGGCCTGCCACACCGGTGACCGTTCGTGCTTCGACGCGGACGCACTACCCGTATCCGGCGCCACTGGCGGCGGCACGTGATCACCCGCGCCGAGCTCGGCGACCTCGCGCGCACGCACCGGCTGGTGCCGATCACGCGCACCTTGTTCGCCGACGCCGAGACACCGGTAGGCGTGTACCGCAAGCTTGCGGCGGGTCGGCCGGGCACGTTCCTGCTCGAATCGGCCGAGCCGGGCGCGTCGTTCTCGCGGTGGTCGTTCGTCGGCGTCAACGCGGTCGCGTCGCTGACCGCGCAGGGCGACGAGGCGGTGTGGCAGGGCGAGCGTCCGCCGGGACTGCCCGATCGCGGCGATCCGCTCGAGGTGCTCGGCGCTTCGTGGCGGGCCGTCAAGGGACCGCGGCTGCCCGGCCTGCCGCCGCTGACCGGTGGCTTCGTCGGCTACCTCGGTTACGACGTGGTGCGGCGCATCGAGCGACTGCCGGCCAAGGCCGCAGACGAGCTCGCGCTGCCTGAACTGTGCATGCTGCTCGTCACCGACCTGGCGGCCGTCGACCACCACGAATGCACCGTCGTTCTCGTCGCCAACGCTCTGGTCGACGCGACGATGTCCGCGGCTGCGCTCGACGACGCCTACGCCGACGCGATCGCGCGACTCGACGCGATGCAGGCCGCGCTCGCCACACCTGCACCACCGACTGTCGCGACCATCTCAGCGGCGCCACCGAAGGACGCGCCCTCGCGGACCCCGCCCGGTGAGTACCAGCCCGCGGTCGAGCAGGCGCTCGAGGCGGTGCGCGCCGGCGAGGTGTTCCAGATTCAGGTCGGGCAGCGGTTCAGCGTTGCGACGCAGGCCGACCCGCTCGACGTGTATCGCGTGCTGCGCACACTCAACCCGTCGCCGTATATGTACTTCCTGCGTACGGCGGACGTCGACGTCGTCGGCTGCAGCCCGGAGGCGCTCGTCACCGTCGCCGACGGTCGTGCCGTGCTTCATCCGATCGCGGGCACGCGCCGCCGCGGCGAGACCGCGGAGCGCGACGCGGCGCTTGCCGCCGAACTCGTCAATGATCGCAAGGAACAGGCCGAGCACGTCATGCTCGTCGACCTTGCCCGCAACGACCTCGGCCGGGTGTCCGCTCCGGGCTCGGTGCAGGTCGTCGAGTTCGGCGCGGTCGAGCGGTACAGCCACGTGTGGCACATCGTGTCGACCGTCGAATCGCAGGTCGCCGCGGGGATGGATGCGTTCGACGTGCTGACCGCGACGTTCCCCGCCGGCACGCTGACCGGTGCGCCGAAGGTGCGCGCGATGGAGCTGATCGACGAGCTCGAACCCGTGCGGCGCGGTATCTACGGCGGCGCGGTCGGCTATCTCGACGCGGCGGGCGACCTCGACATGGCGATCGCGATCCGCACCGCGGTGATCTGTGACGGGGTGGCGCACGTGCAAGCCTCGGCGGGCATCGTCGCCGACAGCATCCCGGCACACGAGGAGCAGGAGACGCGCAACAAGGCACGTGCGGTACTGCAGGCGATCGCGACCGCGGAGACGCTTCGTGCGGTCGACTCGGATGCGTAGCCGAGCGGAGTACGCCGCCGCCCTGATCTTGCAACTGATCGGCGGCGGCAGTGCGCTGCTCGTCGCGACGCGCGCGTGGCAGACCGTGCGCACACCGCGTGAACGGCCGCTCGCCGACGACGTCCTGCAGCTCACCGGACGCACTGTGGACGCCGCACCGACGGCGCTGGCCCTGGTCGCGCTGGCCGGCGTCGTCGCGGTGCTCGCGACGCGCGGCGCGATCCGTCGCATCGTCGGCGCGGTGCTCGCTGTCACGGGCGTGCTGCTCGTTTGGCGCGCCGCGCAGGGGCTGTCCGCGGTGAGCACATCACGGGCACGCGACCTCGTCCGCTCGCGTCATTCCGGAGTCGGCGTCGACGCGACGAGCGCTCTGCACGTCACCGTGCACGCGCAGTGGCCGGTACTCACGATCGTGTGCGGCCTGCTGGTCGCAGTCGCGGGTGCGCTCGTGACGGTGCGCGGCGCACGATGGTCGGCGATGTCGGCCAAGTACGACGCACCGACCGCGTTCAGCGCTCCGCAGGACCTCGACGCACAACGCCGGCGCGCTGATGCGTCGATGTGGAAGGCACTCGACGCAGGAGAGGATCCGACGACCGCCAGATGACCCGGGCGAGGACCGCCTGCGCGTGATGGCTACTCTCGATGCGTGCCCAGCGTCCTTGACGAGATCGTCGCCGACGTCCGTGTCGACGTCGCGCGTCGCGAGGCCGCGGTCCCACTCGACGAGATCAAGCAACGCGCTGCGGACACGGCAGCGGCACAGGACGGGTTGGCCGCACTGCGCGCGCCGGGCGTCGGTGTGATCGCCGAGGTCAAGCGACGCAGCCCCTCCGCGGGGTCGCTCGCGGCGATCAGCGACCCCGCGCATCTCGCGTCCGAATACCAGGCCGGCGGCGCGCGGATGATCAGCGTGCTCACCGAGGAACGCCGCTTCGGCGGATCGTTGGACGATCTGGACGCGGTCCGCCTTGCGGTGCAGATACCCGTGTTGCGCAAGGACTTCGTGCTCAGCCCTTATCAGGTGCACGAAGCACGCGCGCACGGTGCCGACGTGGTGCTGCTGATCGTCGCCGCTCTCGATCAGAACACACTGATCGGCCTGCGCGAGCGCGTCGAGTCGCTCGGCATGACTGCGCTCGTCGAGGTGCACACCGAGGACGAGGCGTCACGTGCGCTCGATGCCGGTGCGCGCGTGATCGGCATCAACGCCCGCGATCTGCGCACGCTCGATGTCGACCGCTCGACCTTCGAGCGGATCGCGCCCGGTCTACCCACCGGCGTGTTGAAGATCGCCGAATCCGGCGTCCGCGGCCCGCTCGACCTCATCGAGTACGCCGCAGCGGGAGCCGACGCGGTCCTCGTCGGCGAAGGTTTGGTCACCACGTCGGATCCGCGGCACGCGGTCGCCGAGTTGGTCACTGCCGGCGCACACCCCGCCACCCCGCGCGCCTCGCGCTGACCCGACGCGGCGGGCTGCTCAACGCGTCAGTGATCGATCAGGTCTTGCAGCTGTAGCACCGTCTGCCCGAACTGGGTCGCCGTCTCGGTGGAGTCGATCGCCTCCAGGATTCCCGTCGAATACGAGTCGCCCCACGCGCAGATGATCTCGGAGTGGATGCCGACGGGGATCGCGCCGCAACCGATCTGGCCGCCGTGCGGGCCGGGCGGGATCGTGACCAACGCGGCCGACCCGGCGACCGCGGCCAGCTGACCGGACAGCGCATCCAGTGGGCTGCCTTGGCCGCCCACCTGCGAGGTACGGAATGCCAACAGGATCAGCGTGGGCTGATCACCGGTGTTGTGCGCGTACGCGGCGATCGTCGCCTTGGATATCACCGACTTGAATTCGTGGTCGCTGGCCAGCGCGCTGTGCATCATGTCCGTCATGTGTTGCGCGGCGCCGCTGTGCGCCAACTCGTAATCACCCAGTTGTGCCGGTGCCACGATCCGGTCGGCGGACGAACTGTGTCCCGACACCGATCCCCACACGATGGCGCCCACGATGAGCAGCGCGATCGCCACGACAGCCGGGATCACGATGCGCCGGCGGCGGGGTAGCTCCTCCCATGGCGGTGGCACCGACATCGTCGACCACTGGTGCGAGGCGGACGAGTCCCACGGCTGCGGATAGCCGTGCTGCGGCGGACCGAACGGAGCCTGCGGCGGCATGTACGGAGCCTGCGGCGGCACGTACGGGGAGTAAGCCGGCGGAGGTTGCGTGACCGGCGGCGGCGTGTACGGCGGGTCGGCCTCGTCCGGGTACGGCTTCGGCTGATTCGGATCCACCGGATCGGTCATCGGCTCATCCCCCCTGATCAAGCCGGCACGACGGGCGCACTATCCCATATTCGCGGGCCGGTAGGCTCAGGCCATGCGCGCGGAGTTCGGGCTCGACGGACGATGGCGCTGACGCGCGTCCGTTGCCGTCCGCTCGTCACTCCCGGAGCCCATCCATGACCGCTGATGACGCAGTTCCCGACGCCACCGGCCACTTCGGCCGCTACGGCGGACGATTCGTCCCTGAGGCCCTCGTCGCCGCGATCGACGACCTCACCGCGGCATTTCTGGCCAGCCGCGACGACCCGCAGTTCCGCGCCGAACTGACCGCTCTGCTGCGCGACTACACCGGCCGTCCCTCGCCGCTCACCGATGCGCCGCGCTTCGCCGAACACGCCGGTGGCGCGCGCATTCTGCTCAAGCGCGAAGACCTCAATCACACCGGCTCGCACAAGATCAACAATGTGCTCGGCCAGGCGTTGCTCACTCAGCGCATCGGCAAGAAGCGGGTGATCGCCGAGACCGGCGCGGGCCAGCACGGCGTCGCGACCGCGACGGCTGCCGCCTTGATGGGCCTGGAGTGCACCGTCTACATGGGCGAGGAGGACACCCGGCGCCAGGCGCTGAACGTCGCGCGCATGCAACTGCTCGGCGCCACCGTGGTGCCGGTGACCACCGGTTCGCGCACGCTCAAGGACGCGATCAACGAGGCGATGCGCGACTGGGTCGCGAGCGTCCGCACGACGCACTACGTGCTCGGCTCGGCGCTCGGGCCGCACCCGTATCCGACCATGGTCCGCGACTTCCAGCGGCCGATCGGCGACGAGGAGA
>DATGFB010000104.1:0-5379 GCA_035309605.1 Jatrophihabitantaceae bacterium | reverse complement strand
GGCCGCGGCTCCTGACCTTGCAACGAGGGAGGTCGGCCATGGCGTTCGACGTGCACACCGGACAGTTCCGGACCAGCTGGTCGCGCGCCGCAGCGTCGCTCGGGGGACGACGTCGCAGCCGACCTCCCCGTGCATCCGACTGGCCCGCATGGGCGATGCCGCAACTGGAACAGGCGGCCGAACTCGCCGAGCACGTCTCGACCGTGGACGGCCATCCGGTGCTCGCCGCCGAGCTCTACCGCCGCTGGTTCAACCCGGTCATCGGGCACGGGGCCAAGCTCGGGCGGCCACTGGCCGGCGTGTACCGGGCAGCGCACGCGAGCAGCGGGATTCGCGTGCAGCGCGACGACATGTGGGTCGTCGAACGCCACGACGTGGTCGGCCGCGATGGCTGGTGGCGCACGTGGAACGACTGCTGGGTGCCCACGCGCAGTCGCACCGAGGGCGTGCGCATCATGTTCTCGCCGCAGCCGGAGTCGATCGCCGAGTTCGTGCACGTGATGACCGACCGGCTGCGCGACGTGACGTCGCCGTGGCTGCTCGCATGTGCGACCGACCCCGCGAGGTTCGGCCGCACCGCCGCCGCGATTCTCTACGTGCCCTCCGTCGACGCGATCGCGTCGACACTGCTGGACGACGTTGCCCCGACGCTGCGTGACGCAACGCCACCGCTGTGCCTGCCGCTCGTTGCAGGTGCGGCGCTGGGGCAGTCACCGGGCAACGGCATGAGCCTCGGCGAGCACCGCTGCCACCTCGTCGCGCTCGCGCTGCGCACCGCTCCCGCGCGGCGCGATCCGCTCGCGGCGGTGGCCGAGGTCTTCAGGACGCATGGCGTCGACCCGGCGCATCCGTACCGGTCCTGAAGCGAAGCGGGCCGGCGCGACGGAAACGGCGGAGGGATCCGCCGCGCCGGCACCGCGTACTTCGTGCGTTGGGTCAGGCGGTGGGGGCCGCTTCCTCGAGGAGGTTGCGGGTGCGGTTGGCGTCGACCGGGATGCCCGGGCCCATCGTCGTCGAGAACGTGACCTTCTTCAGGTACCGGCCCTTGGCGGCGGACGGCTTGGCGCGCAGCACCTCGTCCAGGGCGGCCGCGTAGTTCTCGACCAGCTGCTGAGGTGAGAACGACGCCTTGCCGATGATCAGGTGCAGGTTGGACTGCTTGTCGACGCGGAAGCTGATCTTGCCGCCCTTGATATCGCTGACCGCCTTCGCCACGTCCGGCGTCACGGTGCCGGTCTTCGGGTTCGGCATCAGGCCACGAGGGCCGAGGATGCGGGCGATACGACCGACCTTGGCCATCTGGTCCGGCGTCGCGATCGCGGCGTCGAAGTCGAGGAAGCCGTCGTTGATCTCCTGGATCAAGTCGTCGCTGCCGACCTTCTCGGCACCGGCCGAGCGGGCTGCCTCGGCCTGGTCGCCCGTCGCGAACACGATGACGCGCGCGGTCTTGCCGGTGCCGTGCGGCAGGCTCACCGTGCCGCGGACCATCTGGTCGGCCTTGCGCGGGTCGACGCCCAGGCGCATCGCGACCTCGACGGTGCCGTCGAACTTCGACGGCGACACCTGGGTGGCGAGGGTGGCCGCTTCGAGCGGCGAGTAGATCTTGTCCGCCTCGATGAGCTCGGCGGCCTTGCGGTAGCCCTTGCTGCGTTGCATTGCAGTACTCCGTCTCCCGGCCTCGTGCCGGGCTAGTGGTCAGCGGACGGCGACCTTCGCCGTCCTCCCACGCGTGCTGTTCCGGTGCTCAGCCTTCGACCGTGATGCCCATGGAGCGAGCGGTGCCGGCGATGATCTTGGCCGCCTGGTCGATGTCGTTGGCGTTGAGGTCTTCCATCTTGGTCTGGGCGATCTCGCGCACCTGAGCCATGGTCACCTTGGCGACCTTGGTCTTGTGCGGCTCACCGCTGCCCTTCTCGACACCGGCCGCCTTGAGCAGCAGCCGCGCCGCGGGCGGCGTCTTGGTGACGAACGTGAACGAGCGGTCCTCGTACACCGAGATCTCGACCGGGATGATCTGCCCGCGCTGCGACTCGGTGGCCGCGTTGTACGCCTTGCAGAACTCCATGATGTTGACGCCGTGCTGGCCCAGCGCCGGGCCGACGGGCGGTGCGGGGTTGGCCAGGCCCGCCTGGATCTGCAGCTTGATGACCGCGGCGAGTTTCTTCTTGGGAGGCATTGACTTCTCTTCTTCTCGTAAGGGTTCTTAGATCTTCGAGACCTGGCTGAACGCCAGCTCGACGGGCGTCTCGCGGCCGAAGATCGACACGAGCACGTGCAGCTTCTGGTGCACCGGGTCGATCTCGCTGATCGTCGCCGGCAGTGTGGCGAACGGGCCGTCCATGACGGTGATCGACTCGCCGACCTCGAACTCGACCTGCACCGGCGCGGCCTTGTCGCCGCTCACCGCCGCAGCGCCGCGCCCGGTGCCGACCGCGGCCGCCTTCTGCGTCGCGGGCGCGAGGATCTTGACGACCTCGTCCAGCGTCAGCGGGGACGGGCGCGACGTGGCGCCGACGAATCCGGTGACGCCCGGCGTATTGCGCACCGCACCCCACGACTCGTCGTTGAGGTCCATGCGCACCAGGATGTAGCCCGGGAACACCTTGCGCTGCACCTGCTGGCGCTTGCCGTTCTTGATCTCGACGACCTCTTCTGTCGGCACCTCGACCTGGAAGATGTAGTCCTCCATGTCGAGCGACTGGATGCGGCTCTCGAGGTTGGTCTTCACCTTGTTCTCGTAGCCGGCGTAGGAGTGCACGACGTACCAGTCGCCGAACGCCCCTTGCAGCTCGTGGCGCAACGCCTCGATCGGGTCGTCGTCGGCCTGCTCTGCGTCGGCCTGCTCTGCGTCGGCCCCGGGCACATCGGCCTCACCCGCGGGAGCCTGCGCCGTCGCGGCCTCGGCAAGCGTGGCGTCGGCTTCGGCGGCGGGCTCGGGCTCGAGCAGCGCGACGTCGGCCTCGTCCTGCGGGGCGTCGCCGAGGACGATTTCGTCGTCGACGGCGTCAGCTGCGGTACGGATCGAATCGGGGTCGTCGGCGCCGAGCAGCCGCGCCGCGTCGGTGAGGTCGGTCGGGCCGTTCTCGGCGGACTCGGCCGATTCGCTGCGCGCGACGCCGAACGGGTTGCTGAGCTCGGGGTGCGAAGCGCCGGACACGGCGCCGTCGTCGTACTCGGACACGTTCTCTCTTCTCGTACTTTCGTGGCTGACGGTTCGGATGACGTCGGGCGTCAGCCGAAGACCTGCAGCACCAGCTTGGCGAACCCGATGTCGAGCCCGGCGACGATCGCGACCATGATCACGACGAACGCGATCACCACGATCGAGTAGGTGACGAGCTCGTGTCGCGAGGGCCACAACACCTTGCGCATCTCCGCGACGCTCTCGCGGACGAAGCGCACCGGACGCCAGCCGGGCGCACCCGACGGGCGGGTGCTCGCGGTGTCAGTGCGAGTCGCGGTCACGCGGTCTCCTCTCGGGCTCGATACTGCCGTGTTCTGCAGGGGCGACAGGACTCGAACCTGCAACCGCCGGTTTTGGAGACCGGTGCTCTACCAATTGAGCCACGCCCCTATGGCGCCGGCAGACTCGCGCCAACCGGCTCCTCGCGAGCATGCTGACGCAAGGCCACACCGGACCCCGGACGGCCAGTCTACGGGTCCCGGCGCACCATCCCCAAACCCGCTCCCTCCCCACGTTGACTGGTCACTTGTGCCGCGACTGGTCACTTATAGGTGCCCAGTCGACGCGAAACTGACCAGTCGATGGGGTGAGGTCAGCGGCCGTCGATGTACTCGAGGTAGCCGGTGCCGCGTATCGGGTCGCCCCGGAACATCCCGGCATAGGCGTAGCTGCCCGCGAATCCCGCCGCGACGCCGTAGGCCCAGTCGCCGTTGACCCGGCCCTCGATCCGCACCAGTTCGCCGCCGCGTCCGTCCCCCGCCGTCCAGACGAACTCGGCCGGCAGCAGCATGACCCGGCCGTCCGGCGTGGAGCGCGGTTCGTCCTCGTAGCGCGTCACCTCGAACGAGACGCCCCGGCGATACACCCGGCTCGGGGCATCGACGGCGCGCACGTAGACCTCGTGCTGCAGCCGCGTGTTGAACGGCCCGAGCACCTGCCCGAACAACACCTGGACGCGGTCGTCCACGTTCACGACGTGGTACGTGAAGAACCGGAACGGCAGCGACACCGCGGCTCCGCGCGCGTACTCGACGTTGCCCAGGCCCACGACCGGCAGCGACGTGCCGTCCACGTCCACCGTGCCGTCGTAACGGCACAGCAGCGACCAGTGGTCGTAGAGGCCTCCGGTCATGCGGGCGAAGTGGGTCACGGTGCGCGTCGCGGTCAGGCGCAGATCGATCGCGGGGTGCGCGCGTCGCACGCGGTAGTGCGGATACCGCGCCTCGATCACGACGTCGTCGGCGAAGCGCAACTCGCTGCCGTCAGCCGCGAACGTGCAGTCGGTGCCGAGGCGGTAACCCGCGAAGTGCGACGTGCCCGGCGCACCCGTGGCGGTCAACAGCGTGACGGTGTCGTCGTCGGTCGTGGCGAAGAGGTGCTCGTTGCGCCAGATCGGGATGCGTGGCTGCCCGATCACCGCGATCAGATCGAGGAAGCGCAACGGCTCGCGCAGGTTCGCCAGCATCACGCCGTAGTGGACGGTGCGGTAGCGGCCCTGCGGCGGGCCGAACGGGGTCGTCGGGTCGAACGCCGTGCCGTCCAGGCGACGGCTCCGGTTGAGCAAGCCAGTCGGAACCCGCATGCGGGGAGTATTTCTTCAACCCCTCTGAAGAAATACTCCCCACGAGGGAATGCGACGATAAGGGCATGGGAAGTCGCGTCTCCGACCGCATCGGCGCCATCGCCGAATCCGCCACGCTCGCCGTCGACGCCAAGGCCAAGGCGCTCAAGGCCGCCGGCCGCCCGGTGATCGGCTTCGGTGCCGGCGAGCCCGATTTCGCGACGCCCGACTACATCGTCGAAGCCGCCGTCGCCGCTGCGCGCGACCCGAAGAACCACCGCTACACGCCGGTCGCGGGACTGCCCGAGCTGCGCGCCGCGATCGCGGCCAAGACGCGCCGCGACACCGGATACGAGGTCGACGGCAGCCAGGTGCTCGTCACGAACGGCGGCAAGCAGGCCGTCTACAACGCGTTCGCGACGCTGCTCGATCCGGGTGACGAGGTGCTGCTGATCGCCCCCTACTGGACGACGTACCCCGAGGCGATCAAGCTCGCCGGCGGTGTGCCCGTCGAGGTCTACACGGACGAGACGTCCGGCTATCTCGCCACGGTCGACCAACTCGAAGCCGCCCGCACGCCGCGCACCAAGGTGCTGCTGTTCGTGTCGCCGTCCAACCCGACCGGCGCGGTGTT
>DATGFB010000103.1:0-2300 GCA_035309605.1 Jatrophihabitantaceae bacterium | reverse complement strand
GCCGTAGGCGGTACTCGCCGCGGTAGCCGCCGCCGGCGGCATGACCGCGTCGGATGCGAGCTGCCCCCACCAGCGGTCGGCCAGGAACAGTGGCGACGCCGATCGGGCGAGGACGGCATCGCAGAACCCTGTCGAGTCGAGATTGCCCGTTACGCCGAGCACTGTTTTCGTGCGGGAGTCGTGATCGGCGCTGACGAGATGCGTCGTGCCGTCCGGTCGGATCTTCCAGCCGGTGAGCGCGCGGGCACCCTCGCGGACGTCGGTCTCGGTGTACCCGTCGCCGTGGCCGAGTGCGAACAGCTCCATGAACTCGCGCGACAGGTTCTCGTTGGGTGCGCTGGACGTGTTCTTCTGACCGTCCAGCCAGAACAGCATCGCGGCGTCGGTGAGCATCGCGAGCGCAAGCGTGCGGAAATCGCCGCGACCCAACCTGCGCAACTTCTCGTTCTGGGCGAGCAGCCAGGACGACTCGCGGACTTTCGCGGCCGACGTCGCGAAGTGGTTGTGCCAGCAGAAGGTCAGCTTCTCGCCGAATGGATGTTCCACGGCGATCATGCGCCGCAACCACCACGACATCAGCGCAAGCAACTGCCGGCTCACCTCGTCCTTGCGGGCCTGGCGTTGCGCGGCCGAGGAGCCGCGGCCTAGTGCAGCTATCGGCGCGAGCGACGGTGGCGGAGTGCGCGCTGCTCCGGCGTCGGCCGACGGATCCATCGCGAGGATCGACGAGACATAGTGCGGCACGCCCACCCGCACGACGGCGTCCACGTCCGCGCCGGTCGCGCCGAAACCGGTGCGGCGCACCAGCCGTGCAGCAGCCACCCATTCCGGCGACGAGCTCACGACCGCCGCCGATCCAGCGTCGCCGCGACGCCAAGTCACGCTCTCATCTTTACCCGGCACTGCCAGAACGCGGTGACGTAAATGTCAGGATTGTGTTCGAGCCGGACCGTCGTGCGGTCGACCGTCAGTCCGCGTTGCCGCGCGGCCGTTGCGAGGCCGAACGGCTGCTGAGGGCGAGAATTGATGCCCGATTTGTTCAAGCGTGACCTGTTTGTGAACGAGTGGTGAAGTCGACCCCTCCGGGTACCCGGCTTGAGCGCCGACGAACGCCGGCTACTCGGCTACCTGGACGCACTGCTCCGCGTCAACGTGGGTTGACGACGCTGAAGAACGCCGCGCGGCGTCGGTGGTGGCGATGCACACGGCGCAGTACAGGTTGTCGTGGTGTGGGCTGCTGCGGCAGGTGCGCGTAGAACCAGCGCTTGCCTGCCTCGACGAGCACCAGATACGCGAGCACCATGGCGAGCAGTGCGGCGTAGAACGTCGCCGGCAGTGCTTGGAAGCCGAGCGGATGCGCCAGCGGCGTCAACGGCAACAGTGCGCCGAGCGCGACGGTACCGAGCGCGGCGAGGCTGAGCGGCAGACCCGGTCGGCTTCGGTAGAACGGCACGCGGCGGGTGCGGATCGCGAAGATCACGAGCGTCTGCGTCGCCAGCGACTCCACGAACCAGCCGGTGCGAAATTCCGCCGCGTGTGCATGGAACACACCGAGCATCACGCCGAACGTGGCGAAGTCGAACAGCGAGCTGATCGGTCCGAACGCCAGCATGAAGCGCCGGATGAAACCGATGTCCCAGTGTGACGGCCGGCGCAGTTGCTCCTCGTCCACGGTGTCGGTCGGAATCGCGAGCTGGCTCGTGTCATAGAGCAGGTTGTTGAGCAGGATCTGCGACGGCAGCATCGGGAGGAACTTCAGGAACACCGACGCGCCGGCCGCGCTGAACATGTTGCCGAAGTTGCTCGACGTGCCCATCAGGACGTACTTGATCGTGTTGGCGAAGATGCGCCGGCCCTCGACGACCCCGTCCGCGAGCACGTCGAGATCCTTGTCGAGCAGGATCACATCAGCTGCATCCTTGGCGACATCGGTCGCAGAGTCGACGGAGATGCCGACGTCAGCGGCGTGCAGCGCTAGTGCGTCGTTGACGCCGTCGCCGAGGAATGCCACGTCGCCGCCAACCCGCCGTTGCACTCGCACGATGCGTGCTTTCTGTTCCGGGCTGACGCGGGCGAAGACCGTCGTACGCGCGATCGCGGCGGCCAGCGCCGGATCGTCCATTGCGTCGATCTCCGTGCCGGAGAGGACGACCGGGTCCGCCAGGCCGAGTTCGGTGCAGACTCGTGCCGCGACGACCCCGCTGTCACCAGTGACAATCTTGACCCGCACGCCCAGCTGCCCAAGTCGGCGCAATGCGTGAGCCGCGTCCGGTTTCGGCGGATCGAGAAAGACGAGCAGG
>DATGFB010000102.1:0-2536 GCA_035309605.1 Jatrophihabitantaceae bacterium | reverse complement strand
CAGGCTGCGGTCGTCGCGCAGCGCCTGCCAAAGGTCCGGTCGGTCCGCCGCGACGTTCAGCAGGCAGGTGATCAGGTTGCGGGTCGTCTCGTTGCCGGCCAGCAGGAGCAGGACGCAGAAGCTGGTGATCTCCCAGTCCTCGAGCGGGTCGCCGTCGGATGCACCGCGGATGAGCGCCGCGAGGAAGTCGTCGGCGTGCGCGTCGGCGCCCGCCTCGACGGCCGCGCGCCGCTCGGCGACCATCGCGGCGATGTAGTCGAACATCGCCTGCGTCTTGGCCGCGTTCTCCTCGATCGTCTCCGGCTCGGGCTCGGCGACCATCGCATCCGACCACGTCTTGAACGTCGCCAGGTCACCGTCGGCGACGCCGATCAGCGAGGCAATGACCATGATCGGCAGCGGTTCGGCGATCGTCGTAGCGATGTCGACCGCGCCGGACCCGGCGCCGTCCAGCAGTGTGCCGACGAGCGTGCGCACCCAGGGCTCGAGGTCGTTGATGCGCCGGGGCGTGAACGCCTTGTTCAGCATCGTGCGCAGCCGGGTGTGGCGCGGGGGGTCGGTGTTGATCAGGACCAGCCGGGACCGCTCCTGTTCCTCCGCGGGAACACCCGCAACCGCGGACGAGAAGTTGCGGTGCTCGCGCAGCACCTGGGCGCACTCGTCGAACCCGGTGACGAGCCAGGTGTGCGACTCGTCGGCGAACTGCGCCTGCGCCTGCTCCAGCCGGAGGTTGAACGGCAACTGCAGGACGCGGTCCTTCTCCTGGAACGCGCGGTACGCAGGGTAGGGGTCGTCGAAGAACTCGGGTGTGAAGATCTCGTCGTCGGTCGTCACGGCGGTCGTCACGGTCACAGCGGCCTCCTTGCGACGGTCGGCATCGAACACGCGTGGTCGCAGGGCACGCCGTCATCTCCATCGTTCGGCGGCTCGTCCACCGCGACAACGCGGCGTCCCGCCCGGTGGTACGGAGCCGTCCACAGCGCGTGCGGGCCGGTGATACTGGCCGCTCGTCCGGCCCGTCACCGAGCCGGATCACAACCATCCCCGACGAGGAGAACGATGGCACCGCGGGTCCAGTCCAAGCCCATTTCGGCGGCGAGCGTGACGGCCTGGGACGACGAGACGGACGTTCTCGTCGTCGGGTTCGGCATAGCGGGCACCTCGGCCGCACTCGGCGCCGCCGAGGTCTGCGACGACGTGCTCGTGATCGAGCGCGGCGGCGGCTCGGAAGGTACCTGCGGTGGCCTGATCTACCTCGGTGGCGGCACACCCATGCAGAAGGCGATGGGCTGGGAGGACACGACCGACGCGATGTACCGGACCCTGCAGGTCGCACTCGGCCCGGGCGTCGACGACGCCAAGCTGCGCGTCTACTGCGACGGCAGCCTCGACCACTTCGACTGGCTGGTGAAGTGCGGCGTGCCGCTGATCACCGGCCCGGATGCGCCGGGCACGCCACTGGGCACGCCGGAACCGGACGGGTTCGTCTCGGTAGGCGCGCAGGAGTACGCCGGTGGCGGTCTGGTCTGGACGGGCGGCGAACAGGCCTACCCGTGCAACGAGATCGCGCCACCGGCCCCGCGCGGGCACATGCCACGCGATGCCGACGGTGTGGAGGACCTCTTCGAGGGCGCGGTGCTCAAGTGCATGATCGCGGCCGTCGACCGCACGAACATCCGCGTGCAGTACAACACCGGCGCCGAGCGCCTCGTCGTCGACGTATCGGGCCGCATCGTCGGCATCGAAGGCCGACGCGAGGGCGAGACCGTTCGCATCCGGGCACGCCGAGGCGTCGTGCTGACGACGGGCGGCTTCATCTACAACGACGAGATGCTCGCCGAGTACTCGCCGCTGCTCGTCACCGGCGCGGGCAAGCTGGGGCACGGCATGCAGGACGGCCGCGGCATCCAGATGGCGCAGCTCGTCGGTGCCGACGCGGTCCACATGGATGCTGCCGACGCGACGCTGGTGACAACGCCGCACATCTCGTTCATCGCCGGCATCCTCGTCAACAAGTTCGGGCAACGGTTCATCAACGAGGACAGCTACTACGGCAAGCTGGGCACCGAGGCGGTCATGCGGCAGAACTCCGAGGTGTATCTCGTCGTGGACGACGAGATCTTCCTCGAGACGTCGTGGCTACGGCCGACCTGGGCGTCGGACTCGCTCGCCGATCTCGAGAAGTCCATCGGCCTGCCGGAGGGCTCGCTCGAGCAGACCGTGACGTACTACAACGCGCACGCCGAGCGCGGCGCCGACCCCGTGTTCCACAAAGGCGCGCGCTGGCTCAAGCCGCTGCGCTCGCCGTACGCGGTGCTCGACCTGCGCAACGCCACGATGCCGACGAGCGCGTTTACCCTCGGCGGGCTGCACACCGACGTCGACGGCCGGGTGCTCGACGTGCAGGGCACGGTGATCGACGGGCTGTACTCGGCCGGTCGGGCCTCGTCCGGTCTGGCCGTCTACGGCTACTGCAGCGGCATCTCGCTCGGCGACGGCTCGTTCTTCGGGCGGCGGTCCGGGCAGGTTGCCGGCG
>DATGFB010000101.1:0-5096 GCA_035309605.1 Jatrophihabitantaceae bacterium | reverse complement strand
TTCGCGATCATGCAGGTGCAAGCCGACAAGTTCGTGCAGGCCTACCCGAGCCAGATGGGCCAGTACGACTGCGACCCGAAGAACGCTCCCACCGTCACCCCCTGACGGGTGGAGAGTGCCGCAGGGTGGTGCCGTCGAACTCGACTGCACCACCCTGCGGTCATGGACAACAGTCGGACGTCGAGAGGTGAACGAAGGTGCATGACCTGATCGCGTACACCATCTTCGGATTGGTGACCGCGTCGATCTACGCGATCGCGGCCAGCGGCCTCGTCGTCACCTACACGACGTCCGGCGTCTTCAATCTCGCGCACGGCGCCGTCGGCATGTTCGGCGCCTTCACCTATTGGCAGCTGCGCTTCGCGTGGCACTGGCCGGCGTGGCTGGCGCTGCTCGTCCTGCTCGGTGTCCTCGCTCCGCTGTTCGGCTGCGTGCTCGAACGCGTGCTGATGCGCAACCTGTCCGACGCCACGGAAGTCACCAAGCTCGCGGTGACGATCGGCGTGCTCGTCGCGCTGGTCGGTGCGTCGCTGTGGATATGGGACCCGCAGACCAGCCGTCCGTTCACCGCGTTCTACGCCGGCAACAAGGTGAAGGTGATCGGCGTCCCGGTCACGTGGGACCAGCTGATCACGATCGGCATCGGCGTCGTCTGCGCCATCGGACTGCGCCTGCTGCTGTACCGGACGCGCATCGGACTCGACATGCGGGCCGTCGTCGACAACCGGGCCCTCGTACTGCTGAACGGCGGACGCCCCGACCGGGCGTCGATGTTCAGTTGGGCGATCGGCTCGTCGATGGCGTGCCTCGCCGGCATCCTCATCGCGCCGTATCTGCAACTCGCTGCGCTTCCGTTGACGTTGCTCGTCATCAACGCCTACGCGGCGGCGGTCATCGGACGGTTGCGCAGCCTGGCCATGACCGCGGTGGGCGCGATCATCATCGGCTTGCTGCAGAGCTACGCGGTGGGCTACCTGCCGACGTCGACCGTGGTGTGGTTGCAGCGCATTCCCGACACCATCCCGATCTTCGTGCTCTTCATCGCGCTGCTGTTGCTCCCGCACCAGCGACTGCGCGGTGGCGCGACACGGCGCGTGCGCGAGTCGTTCCCGGTACCGACGTTCAAGCTCGCGGTGATCGGGTCGGCATTGCTGATCGGGCTCGCGATCGTTGTCGGACCGATGCTCGGCACGCAATCGCTGTACTCGATGAGCAACGGCCTCGCACTCGGCATCATCGGTCTGTCGTTCGTTCCCCTCGTCGGCTACGGCGGGCAGATCTCGTTGTGCCAGATGACGTTCGCCGGCATCGGTGCCGTCGTGTTCGCACACGCCACCGGCTCGGGGAACCTGCTCGGCCTGCTACTGGCGTTCGCCGTGCCCGCGATGGTCGGTGCGCTCACTGCCCTGCCTGCGATCCGGCTGCGCGGCCTCTATCTCGCACTCGCGACCGCCGCGTTCGCGCAGTTCTGCGACACGTTCGTATTCGGCCTCTCGTCGATCACTGTGTTCGGCCACAAGATCCCGCTGTTCGGTCTCGGCTCGTTGCCCGCGACGCGGCCCAACTTCCCGTTCCTCAACGAGTCGAACAACAACGTGTACTTCGCGGTGCTGGCTGCGATGTTCTGCGTGATCGGAGTGGGCATCGTCGCGCTGCGCCGGTCGCGCTACGGACGGATGCTGCTCGCGATGCGCGAGAGCCCGGCGGCGGCGTCGATGCTGGGGCTGCGGCTGACGACGGTGAAGTTGGGTGTGTTCTCGCTCTCGGCCGGTATCGCCGGCGTCGGCGGCGCGCTGCTGGCCGGTCTGGCAACCCAGTTCACGCCGGACGCGTTCTCGTTCTTCCAGAACCTCCCGCTGCTGCTGTTGATGATGGCCGGCGGTGTCGCGATGGTGGGCGGTGCGTTCTTCGGCGCGGTGGCACTCGGCCTCTTCAGCTCGCTCGGCTCCGTCTCGTCGCTGTTCAACCGGATCTCCGCACTGTTGCCCGGCCTCGTCGGCATCGGCCTCGGCGAGCAGCCGAACGGTGTCGTCGCCGATATCGCCGGCGGGTTGTCGAAGCTGACTCGGCGGGGACGGACGACGTCAGCGCCGGTCGGGGCAGCGCCTGCCGCGGCGGCCGACGTCGCCTGGGAGTGGGCAGGGATCGACACCCCGCTGACGGCCAGCCAACAGCAGCAGCTCGACCTCGCCCTCGAGGTCGGTGTGTGATGGCCGCGCCGCTGCTCGAGTTGAGAAACATCACCGTCGTCTTCGGCGGCGTCACGGCCCTGGACGGGGTCACCATCACCGTCGAGACCGGTGGTATCCACGGGCTGATCGGCCCGAACGGCGCCGGCAAGTCGACGTTGTTCAACGTGGCCTGCGGTCTGGTGCAGCCCAAGATCGGATGGGTCTCGCTCGACGGCCGCGATATCACTCGGCTGGGTCCGCACCGCCGGGCGCGGCTGCGCATGGCCCGTACGTTCCAGCAGCTGGAGTTGTTCGGAGTCATGTCCGTGTACGACAACGTCCTCACTGCCGCCGAGATCCGCCGCGGCTGGGCGCGCGACCGAAGCAACCCGGCGCGCGACGCCGAGGAGGTGCTCGAACGCACCGGCCTGGCGTACCTGCGCGACGAGCGTGCCGACGGTCTGTCGACCGGCCTGGCGCGGCTGCTCGAAGTTGCCCGCGCGCTGGTGACCCGGCCGCGGCTGCTGCTGCTCGACGAGCCGGCCGCCGGACTGAACGAGCAGGAGACCGGGGCGTTGAGCACGCTGCTGCGTGGACTCGGCGGCGACGGCCTGGGCATCGTGCTCGTCGAGCACGACATGGACCTCGTGATGCAGGTGTCGTCGTGCATCAGCGTCCTCAGCATGGGCAAGCTCTTGACGACGGCGACTCCGGAGCAGGTTCGCGCGGACCCGGCGGTCATCAGTGCGTACCTCGGCACAGCGAAGGCGGCCGCGCAGTGACCGGATACATGGTGATGTCCGACGCGGGTCCGTTGTCGGCCAACGGAGGCAGGGCCGTGCCCGAGCCGGAGCCGCCGATCCTGGAGCTACGCGAACTGCGCGCGGCGTACGGGACGATCGAGGTCCTGCACGGCATCGACATGACCGTCCCCGCCGGCGGCATCTTCGCGGTGCTCGGCCCCAATGGCGCCGGCAAGTCGACGATGTTGCGCGTGATCGCCGGCCTGCACCCGATCTCGGGGGGCAGCGTGACGATCGCCGGGCGCTCGACCGATCGCGCGACGGCTGACGCGCTCGCGCGCAGCGGGTTGTGTCTCATCCCCGAGGGTCGCGGCGTGTTCCCGAACCTGACGGTCGAGGAGAACCTGCGCCTGATCACGCATCTCGAGCAGTCGTTCGCTCAGGTCGAGGAGCGCACGTTCGGCCAGTTCCCGCGACTGGCCGACCGCCGCAAGCAGCTCGCAGGGACGCTGTCGGGCGGCGAGCAGCAGATGCTCGCCCTCGCGCGGGCCGTGGCGACCGAGCCGGGACTGCTGCTCATCGACGAACTGTCGATGGGCCTGGCGCCGCAGATCGTCGAGACGTTGTACGGCCTGGTGGCCGACATCGCGCGGTCCGGTGTCACGGTCGTCGCTGTCGAGCAGTTCGCGCGGACGATCCTGGGCCTCGCGTCGGCCGCCGTCGTCATCACCACCGGGCGCGCCGTGCTCACCGGACGCCCGGACGAGGTCGAGGACGCTCTGTCAGACCTCTACCTCGGTGAGACGCCGGCCTGACCTCAACGCCAGCGCGGCATCGCCGCGTCGGCTTCGTACCGCACCGACACCCGCTTGAGCCGGGTCGACCCGGCGATGGCGCCGTCGCCGTACGCGTTGCCGACGCCGCTGTCCTTGAAGCCGCCGAACGGCAACGACGGGTCCATGACGCGCGAGGTGTTGCCCCAGATCGTGCCCGCCTCGAGCTTCGCGGCGACGCGCAGCATCCGCCCCGAGTTCTCCGTCCAGATGTTGGCCGCGAGCCCGTAGTCGGTGTCGTTGGCAAGCTCGATCGCGTCGTCCTCCGACTCGAACGTCTGGACGGACAGCACCGGCCCGAAGATCTCGTGCCGGATGAGCGCGGCATCGCGCGGCAGGTCGCACACGACCGTCGGCGCGACGTAGTAGCCGACGTCGCCGGCGCCGTCGGGCCTGCTGCCGCCCACCGCGATCTGCCCGCCGCCGTCGACCGCCTGCTCGAGGAAGCTGCGCACCTTGTCGTACTGCATGCGGGAGGCGACCGGTCCGAGTTGGGTCTGCTCGTCTCGTGGATCTCCTACGCGCAGCGAGCGGGTGCGCTCGACGACTCGGTCGACGAATTCCGCGGCGATCGACTTCTGTACCAGCAGGCGCGTGCTCGCGCAGCAGACCTGCCCGGTGTTCGCGAACACGCCCCAGACGGCGGCTTCCATCGCCGTGTCGAGGTCGGCGTCCGCGAACACGAGGTTGGGCGACTTGCCGCCCTGTTCGAGCATCAGTGTCTTGCCGGCCGCCGCACGCGCGATCGCCATGCCGGTCGGCGGGCTACCGGTGAACGACACCGCACCGACGTCCGGGTGCTCGACCACCATCGAACCCACCCGCCCGTCGCCGTACACGACGTTGAACAGCCCGGGCGGCATCCCGGCCTCGACACCCAACTCGGCGAGCCGACCTGCGGACAACGACGACCACTCCGACGGCTTGACGACGACTGCGTTGCCGCAGGCGAGTGCCGGCGAGACGCGGTTGCACAGGCTCAGCATCGGGCCGTTCCACGGCAGGATCACGCCGATGACGCCGATCGGCTCGCGCACGGTGTAGGAGAGGTGACCAGGCGCCGTCGGGAGCTGCTCGCCGCGGATCTGCTCGGCCATGCCGGCCCAGTAGCGCGCCGCGCGAGCCGCCGTCGACGGGTCGTTGCGCGCGTCCCGAATGGGCTTGCCGATGTCGAGCGAGTCGAGTTCGGCCAGTTCCTCCCGTGCGGCGACGATCAGGTCGCCCCACCGCCACAAGACCGAGCTGCGCTGCTCCGGAGACAGGGCGGCCCAGGTGCGCTGTGCGCCCTGCGCGGCCCAGACGGCGAGTTCGACCTGATCGCTGCTGCTGCGCACCACTTCGGCGAGCAC
>DATGFB010000100.1:0-2482 GCA_035309605.1 Jatrophihabitantaceae bacterium | reverse complement strand
ACGCTATCCGGTCGATGCGCATCCTCGGGACCGGGCAGGCGTGACGCCGAGCCGGACGCCGCCGCGGGGTGTCCCGTACCGTGAGATCGTGCGTGGTCGGCTGCGTTCGTACCTGACGCCGCGCTGGCTGCTGTTTCACCTGGTCACGCTGGCGTTGGCGGTCACGATGGTGCTGCTCGGCCGCTGGCAACTGGACGTGTCTGACAGCAAGCACTTCAGCCTGCAGAACTTCGGGTACGCGATCCAGTGGTGGGCGTTCACCGCGTTCGCACTGGTCATGTGGGCACGCATCGTGCGCGACCGGGCACGTGCACAGCGAGGCGAGCCACAAGAACCTGAGCCCGCCGAGGCACCGCACAGCGAGGTCCCTTACCGTCGCTACGTCATGCCGAGCAGTTCGGACGCCAGCGTGTCCGCTGATCCCGAACTCGTGGCGTACAACGACTACCTCGCGCGGCTCGCGCAGCGCGGCGAAGGGACGGGCGAATGAGCGCGCCGAGCCGCAGTCGGGCAAAGGTGGCCGGGCCGCTGCTGCGCTACCGCGTCATGGCGATCGTCACGGGCACGCTGCTGCTCCTGCTCGTCCTGGTCGCCGTCCCGATCAAGTACTGGGGCGACCACCCGGGACCCACCGCGATCATCGGCGTGACACACGGCTTCCTGTTCATGGTGTATCTGCTCGCCACGCTCGACCTCGGCATCCGACTGCGCTGGAACCCGATCAAGCTCGTGATCGTGATGGCGTGCGGCACGATCCCGTTCGCGTCACTCATCGCCGAGCGACGAATCACGCGTGAGGTGCAGGCGGGGGAGTGACGCGGCGCAGGCTCGGCGCGCTGGCACTGCTGCTCGGCGCGTTGTTCGCGCTCGGTGTCGCCCTCGCGGCGAACGCCTCGGCGCACGCGTCGGTCGTCGCGTCCGATCCCGTGAACGGGTCGCGTCTGAAGACCGTGCCGTCGGTCGTGACGATCACGTTCGACGAGCCGGTGTCGCTCGGCAACATCGGCTATCTGCACGTGGTCGACACCTCGGGTAAGCGCGTCGAGAAGGGCAGCGCGTTCCACCCGGCAGGCGACGGACGGCGCATCGCGGCGCAGCTCAAGTCCGGACTCGGCGACGGCACGTACACGGCCAGCTTCCGCATCATCTCGGCGGATTCGCATCCGGTGGCGGGGACGATCCGCTTCGTCGTCGGAAACGGTGCGTTGAGCAGTGCGCCGGCGGCGGGGGCGACCGTCGATCACACGCTGTCAGCGACCTTCGACGCGGCGCGGTGGGTGTCGTACGCCGGGTATGCGGCGCTCGGCGGGACCTGGTTGCTGTTGACGGTGTGGGCGCCGGGACGCACCGACCGGCGCGCGCGGCGCATCGTATGGGCGGGCTGGTCCGGCGTCGCGATTGGCGCGGCGGCTGAGCTGCTGCTGCAAGGTCCGTACGTGGCCGGTGACGGGATCGGCGCGGTCCGGCACTGGACGCTGCTCGACTCGACGTTGCACAGCGACTACGGCACGTACCACTGCGTGCGACTGGTGCTGCTGGGCGCGATCGCGATGCTGCTGGGGTGGGTACTCGATCGCGAGCGGCGACCGCTCGACGCGCTCGGCCTGGCGTTGCTGCCGGCGCTCGCGGTCACGTTCGCGGCCACCGGGCACGCGGCGACCACATCGCCGGACTGGCTGTCGATCGCGAACGACATGCTGCACGTGACGGCCATGGGCGTCTGGCTCGGCGGTATCGCGATGACCGTGTTGGTTGTGCTGCCGCGACGCGCGCCTGACGAACTTGCTGCAGTGTTGCCGCGCACGTCCGCGGTCGCGCTCACGTCGGTGGCTGTGCTCGCCGCGACCGGCACGTACTCCGCATGGCGCGGCGTCGGCACGTGGAGCGCGTTGTTCACGACGACGTACGGCGTGCTCGTCGTCGTCAAGGCGTCGTTGCTGCTGTTGATCGTCGCCGTGGCGAACTTCGCGCGGCGTGCGGTGCAGCAGCGGTGGGCCAGCGGCACCGAACGCATCCGGCGCGGCGTGCTCGTCGAGATGACGCTCGCCATCGGCGTGCTCGTCGCGGCGAGCATTCTCGTCGCCGAGCCGCGCGGCAAGGAAGCGCTGGCGATCACGCATCAGAAGCCACAGACCGGGTACGCCTCGCTCGGGGCCGGGCAGGCGGTGAGCGTGACAGTCGAGCCGGGAGTGCACGGCGTCGTCACGGCTACCGTGGAGCTGAGTGGCGGTCCGAAACCGCAAAGCATCACCGCCACCGCGAGCCTGCCCAGCCGGCAACTCGGCCCGATTCCGCTGAATCTCACAGCAAACGCAACGAATATCTACGGCGCGAGCGGAGTCGACCTGCCGTCGGCAGGGAAATGGGACTTCCACCTCGTCGTGACCAGCTCGGAGTTCACCGCTACGTCGGTCGACGTGCTCGTCCGGCTCTACTGAAGGGGACATCGTGACGTTCAGCGCGTCGTCGTCGTCCGCAACCG
>DATGFB010000099.1:0-3116 GCA_035309605.1 Jatrophihabitantaceae bacterium | reverse complement strand
GTCGTAGGTGCCGGCCTCCCAGTCGTGGTACAGGATGTTGGCCAGCTTCGGGTCCTTGAACGCCGCCGCGACCTCGTCCGCCGTCGCGTTCGGGTTCGGCGCCGCGCTCACTGGAACACCGCCTTGCCCGGACCGCTCTCGAGGAACGACTGCATGCCGATGCGGCGGTCCTCCGTCGCGAACAGCGACGCGAAAAGGTGCGATTCGAGGCGCAGCCCGTTGTGCAGGTCGGTGTCGAGCCCGCCGTCGATCGCGGCCTTGGCGGCCGCCAGTGCGAGCGCAGGTCCGCGCGCGAACTTCGCCGCCATCGCAAGCGCGGTGCTCAAGACGTCCGCGGCCGGTACGACGACGTCGACCAAGCCGATCGACAGCGCCTCGTCCGCAGCCACGAAACGACCGGTGAAGATCAAGTCCTTGGCCTTCGCCGGCCCGATCAGCCGCGGTAGCCGTTGCGTGCCGCCTGCGCCCGGGATGATGCCGAGCAGTATCTCGGGCTGCCCCCAGCGCGCGTTGTCGGCGCTGACGCGGAAGTCCGCGGCGAGCGCGAGCTCGCAGCCGCCGCCGAGGGCGTATCCGGTGACCGCAGCGATGACCGGTTTGGGGATCGACGCGATCGCGGCGACGGACGACGACAGTCGGTCGGCGTCGATCATCATCTGCGCATGGTCTTGGCCGGCGAACTCTTTGACGTCGGCACCGGCGGCGAACACGCGCTCGCCGCCGTGGATGACGACGGCGCGCACCGCCGCGTCAGCGGTCAGTTGCGCAGCCGCAGCGCGAAGCTGCTCCTGCACGTCGGTGTTGATCGCGTTCATCGGCGGCCGATCGAGTCTGATCGTCGCGACACCGGCGGGCAGCTCGCCCGATCCGTCGCCGATCTCGACGCGCACCAGTTCGCCCATGTCCATCCCTTCCAGCTCGACCAATGGAGCCTAGTGGGACGCGTTCTAGTGCGAAATTCAACGAGCCCAGGCGTACCAGCGGCCGCCTCGATGCGCGACGTGCAGCGGCAGGCCGAACGTCTCGCTCAGGTACTTGTCGGTCAGCACGTCACGCGCCAGGCCCGAGGCGACCATCCGCCCGTCGCGCAACAGCAGGACGTGCGAGATGCCCGGCGGCAGTTCCTCGACGTGGTGCGTGACGAGCACCGACGCCGGAGCACTCGGGTCGGCCGCGAAACGAGTGAGCCGGCGGATCAGGTCTTCGCGGCCACCGAGATCCATGCCGGCCGCCGGCTCGTCGAGCAGCAGCAGCTCAGGGTCGGTCATCAATGCGCGGGCGATCTGCACGCGCTGGCGTTCGCCCTGGCTCAGCGTCCCGTAGGTGCGCTCGCCGAGCTGCCCGACGCCGAAGCGGTCGAGCAGCCGCGTCGCCCGGCGCACGTCGACGCGTCCGTAGGCCTCACGCCATCGGCCCAGCACCGAGTACCCGGCGCTGACGACGACATCGACGACGCGCTCGATGTCAGGGATGCGTTGCGCGATCGCCGCGCTGGCCATGCCGATGCGCGGCCGCAACTCGAACACGTCGACACCACCGAGCCGCTCACCCAGCACCCACACCTCGCCGCTCGTCGGGTGCATCGCCGCGGACGCGATCTGCAACAGCGTGGTCTTGCCAGCGCCGTTCGGGCCGAGGATCGCCCAGCGCTCGTCCTCCTCCACCGTCCAGGTGATGTGGTCGAGCAGGACCGCGTGGCCGCGCCGTACCGACACGTCCACGAACTGCAGGACTGCGTCGGGATTCACCTCGGCCACGTGTAAATCAAACCGCAGCCGGGACGCGGCGCCCGGGAGGCTACGCGTCAGTCGGCGGGTCCGGCCACCAGCGTGACTGTGACCGCATGCGACGCGCCGGACTGATCGGTCCACGTCAGGCGCACTTGCTGACCGGGCTTCTTCGAGGCGAGCGCGTTGTGCAGCTCGCTGCTGGTGTTCACCTTCGTCCCGTCGACGGCGGTGATCGAGTCGCCAGGGACGACGCCGGCCTGCGCCGCTGGGCCGTTGGGGACGACGCCCTCGACCAGCACGCCCGACGTGGTCTGCGTTGCCGCGACGGACACTCCGACGAACCCGGTGCTGCCGATGTGGATCGTGCTCGACGCCTGACCGGATTCGATCTCGGCCGCGATCGTCAGCGCCTTGTCGATCGGGATGGCATAGGCGGCGATCGTCGAACCCGAGCGGCCGGTGTCGGCCGCGGTGTCGATACCGATGACCTTGCCGGCCGAGTTGTAGAGCGGCCCGCCGGAATCGCCGGCGGCGATCTGCGCGTTGGTCTCGATCAGGCCGTTGATCGTCTCGCTGTTCGAACCGCCCTCATCGGACGCCGTGATCGTCTGGTTCAGCGCGGTGACGCTGCCGCTCGCGGCGCTCGGGGTGCCGCCGGTGCCGCCGGCGTTCCCGACACCCACGACCTTGTCTCCGACCTTGGCCGTCGACGAGTCACCGAAGTTCGCGACCGTCAACCCTGACGCGTTCTGCAGTTGCAGCACCGCGATGTCGTCGGTCGGATCGGTGCCGACGACCGTGGCCGTGTACGTCTGGCCGGTCGATACGACGGTGACGCGCACGCTCGTCGCACCGTTGACGACGTGGTTGTTGGTGACGACCTCGCCGTTGGAGCTGGCGATGAGGCCGGTACCGGCCGCCGCCGCGTTCTGGTAACCGAGGACGGTGTTGATGTCGACGACGCCGACCGACTGCGCGGCAGTCGCGGTGCCGGCGCTCGTCGTGTTGTTCGAGTTGTTCGAGCCGGGGAACGGATAGTTCCCGTAGCCGCCGGGCAGGCCGTTGCCGCCGTTGCCGTTCTGGCTCGGCAGTGCCGTGCCGCTGCCCGACACGCGGTGCGTGGCGCCGATCGCGTACCCGACGCCTGCCGTCGCACAGGCGGCGGCGAGCACGGTCGCGCCGACGATCGCGTACCGGATCGCACGGCGTTTCGCCGGCGGGGGCGGCGGGCCCGGCGGGATCGGCGCCTCGGGCGGCAGCGGCGGGTGGCCACCGTAACCGGAGTAGGCCGGATAGACGGGATCCGTCGAGAAAGCCGGGTAGCTCGGTTCCGGCTGGTAAGGCTGCATGCAGTCGAGACAACCCGGCCCGCCCAACCCCCCGCTG
>DATGFB010000098.1:0-8396 GCA_035309605.1 Jatrophihabitantaceae bacterium | reverse complement strand
CATCAGGACGTCAGGCGGGTAGGTGCTCACCAAATTGAGCGGCACCGTCTGCCGGCGCAGCACGGTGGACCACATGCTCCGAGGTTCGAGCGTGAACAGGTCGTCCGCGCTGCCCTCGACCGCCCACCAGGCGCCTTCGGCGATCTCGTCGTCGAGCTGACCGGGCGACCAGCCGGCATGTCCTGCGAACACGCGCAATCGCCGCGCCAAGCCCGCGATCACCGTGACGTCGCCGTCGAGGTCTACGGTGCCGACGCCGTCAACCACGCGGCGCACGCCCGGCCCGTCGTTCTCGAGTTGGGCGAGGCACAGCGCGCCGTCGGGCTGCACCGGTCCGCCGCCGAAGACGACGGCCGGGCCGCTCACCGCGGAGTGCCAGCCGGGCAGCACCTGGCCGACCGGAGTATGACTGGGCCGGTTCAGCACGACGCCGACCGTGCCGCCGCCGTCGTGTTCGAGCAGGTAGACGACGGTGCGCGCGAAGTGCGGATCATCGAGCAGCGGCGTCGCGACGAGCAGCCGGCCACCCTGCGGTGGCAGGGTGCCCAGCGCGGCCCATGACGACGACACAACGCACATAGTGGCCTGCCCGGCCCGCGCGGACCAGCCGACGTCATCACCGCATCCCTAGGCTCAACGCATGCCACCGCGCGGCCACCTGCGTACGTCTATCGCGGACGCGGGCTTTCGCCGCCTTTTCGCGGTGCGTCTGCTCGGCCAGTTCGGCGACGGCATCTTTCAGGCGAGCCTCGCCGGCGTGGTGCTTTTCAACCCGGAGCGGCAGGCGCACGCGGCCGATGTCGCGGCGGGCTTCGCGGTCGTGCTCATCCCGTACTCGGTGATCGGGCCGTTCGCCGGCGTACTGCTCGACCGATGGCGCCGGCAGCGGGTACTCGTATGGGCGAATCTGTTGCGTACAGCATGGATCGCCGTGGTCGCGGTCGAGATCGCCGCCGGCGTCAGCGGTGTCGCCTTCTACGCGTCCGCGCTCGTCATCGTGTCGATCAGCCGCTTCGTGTTGTCGGCGCTGAGTGCATCGCTGCCCCACGTCGTCAGCCCGGACAACCTCGTTACCGTGAACGCGCTCTCGACCACGGTCGGCGGGATCACCGCGACGATCGGCGGCGCCGCCGCAATCGGCGTGCGCAGCATCATCGGCAGTTCGGGTGGCGACTACGCCATGCTCTCGCTCGCCGCTGGTTTGACCTATCTCATCGCGGCGTCGCCAGGGCGTGGCTTCGACGCGGACGCACTCGGTCCGGACGACACGGAACGCGAACGCCGCGAGACCGTGTCGGAAGTAGCACGCGGTCTGGTCGCCGGAGCCCGGTATCTGCGCGCGCACCGCGCTGCGTTCGCCGCGTTGTCCGCGATCGCCGTGCACCGGGTCGCGTACGGCGTGACGGTGGTGTGCACGCTGCTGCTGTATCGCAACTACTTCCACTCGTCCGGCGTGCTACGCGCGGGCCTGGGCGGGTTGGCTCAGGTTGTCGGCGCCGTTGCCATCGGCGGCGGGATCGCCGCGCTCGTCACGCCTGCCGCAGCGCGCCGGTTCGGTTACGTGTCGTGGCCGGCGCTGTTGCTGCTGGTCGGCGCGGCAGTGCAGATCGGGCTGGGTCTGCCCTATCGATTGTCGTTGCTGCTGCTGGACGCGCTCGTCCTCGGCTTCGTCGCGCAGGGCATCAAGATCTGCGTCGACACGATCGTGCAGCGCGATATCGACGACGCCTACCGCGGCAGGGTGTTCGCGATCTACGACGCGATCTTCAACGTCACGCTCGTCGTCGCCGCGGTGCTGACGGCAGCGGTGCTGCCGCAGAACGGTCACTCACCGACGAGCGTCGTCGTCATCGGCGTCGCGTACGCGCTGACCGCCGTCGGGTATCGGCATTGGGCGGGCAGCCGGCTCAGCCCTGCTCTTGCGCAAACCACTGGGTGAGTTCGTCCACTGCGCGATCGTGCCCGAGAGGCCCGTGTTCCATGCGTAGCGCGAGCAGATGCTGATACGCCTTGCCAACCAGCGGTCCGGGCGGGATTCCAAGGATCGCCATGATCTCGTTGCCGTCGAGGTCGGGCCGGATGGCGGCCAGCTCTTCCTGCTCGCGTAGTTCTCCGATGCGCCGTTCGAGCGTGTCGTACGCCTCGGACAACGCCGCCGCCTTGCGTTTGTTGCGCGTCGTGCAGTCCGAGCGGACCAGCAGATTGAGCCGCGGCAACAGCGGTCCCGCGTCGACGACGTATCGGCGCACCGCGGCGTCAGTCCATTCACCATCGCGATAGCCGTAGAAGCGCAGGTGCAAGAACACCAACTGCGCCACGTCGTCCACGAGCTTCTTGCTGCAGCGCAGCTCCTTGAGCCGCTTGCGCGCCATGCGTGCGCCGACGACCTCGTGGTGGTGGAACGTCACGCGTCCGTTCGGCCCGAAGGCACGTGTCTCCGGCTTGCCGACGTCGTGCAGCAACGCCGCCCAGCGCAACGTGAGGTCGGGTTCCATGCCGGACGCGCGCTCGAGGTCGATCGCCTGCTCGAGCACTTGCAGCGTGTGCAGGTAGACGTCCTTGTGCTGCCCGTGCTCGTCTGCGGTCATGCGCAGCGCGGGCAGCTCCGGCAGCACCACGTCGGCAAGACCGGAGTCGACGAGCAGCTCCAGCGCCGTGCGCGGCGCATTGCCGAGCAATAGCTTGTGCAGCTCGGCTTGCACGCGTTCGGGCGTGATGCGGCCGAGTTCGCCCGCCATCGCGCGCGTTGCCGCGAGTACGTCGTCGTCGACGGTCACGCCTAGCGTCGACACGAACCGCACTGCGCGCAGCATGCGCAACGGGTCGTCCGCGAACGACTCCGACGGTGGCGCTGGTGTGCGCAGCACGCCGCGCGCCAGATCGGCGAGCCCGCCGAACGGATCGGTGAACACGCGCTCGCCGGCCACAGCCAGCGCCATCGCGTTCATGGTGAAGTCTCGCCGCCGCAAATCGTCGACGAGCGAGTCACCGAACGCGACCTCCGGATGGCGGGAGACCCGGTCGTAGCGATCGGCGCGAAACGTGGTGACCTCGCACATCCGCGCGCCGAGCTGCGCGCCGACGGTGCCGTACTCGATCCCCGTTGTCCACGTCGCACTCGCGAGCGGCGTGACGATCGCGAGTATCTCGTCGGGGCGAGCATCCGTCGTGAAGTCGAGATCGTCGTGCGGACGTCCGAGCAGTGCATCGCGGACCGTGCCGCCAACGACGTGCAGCTGCTTGCCTGCCGATGCGAATGCTGCGCCCAGTGCGACGGCCTCGTCGGGCACGTGCACCAGATCGACCGGCGAGCGGAATGTCACGGGCCGCCAGCGTACCGACCGGCGGCTACCATCGGGCCATGTCCCAAGGCCCGTCCGACGCCACGCCGAGGCGCCGCCGCAGGGGCCCCAAGACTCCGCCGAAACCCGGCCCTCGCGGCGCAGCCAAAGATGCCGGTGCAAAGCCGGGCGGCAACGGAAAGCCCGACGCCGCGAGCAAGCAGCCGGCCCGCCGAGCTCGCGGGAGGTGGCTGCGCCGCGTCGACGAGTTCAGCGCCGGCGGGCTCGTCGTCGATCTCGACGGCGAGGTGCCCCGCGGTGCGTTGATCGGACGCACCGACAAGCTCGGCCGGCTGCTGTGGTCCCTGCCGAAGGGCCACATCGAAGACGGCGAGACGGCCGAACAAGCCGCGTTGCGTGAGGTCGAGGAAGAGACCGGAATCAGCGGCGAGATCCTCGCCGAACTCGGCACGATCGACTTCTGGTTCGTCGCCGACGGGCGGCGCATCCACAAGACCGTCACCCACTACCTCATGCGGGCGACCGGAGGCGAGCTGTCCGACGCGGACGTCGAAGTGACGGCAGTCGCGTGGGTGCCGCTGCCCGAGATCGCCGCGCAGCTCGCCTACCCGGACGAGCGCGGCCTCGTCGACACGGCCGGCCGGCTGCTCGCGGACACCGCGTGATTCGACGGCACACCGCCGCTGGGGGACGTTCCTCATTCGTCCCGCGTCGGCTCGCCGTCTGCGGTGCAGCGGTCCTGCTCGCATCGGCCGTGCTCGCATCGGCGCCGCCCGCGGCCGCCCGGCCGCGCACGCAACAGCCGCTCGGTCCGCAGAGCGTGACGATGTCTGTCGCGTCGATCTCGCAATCGACGCCGCCGTCGAGCAACAAGAAGGCTGATCTCACGATCACGCTGAACCTCGACAACACGACCGATCAGTCGCTGTCGAGCGTGACGATCCTCGGCATACGCGGCGTGCCGATCCAGACGCAGGCTGCCCTCGACTCAGCGATCGCGCACCCCGCCGTGCCCGATCCGACGTTGTCGCTGGCGATCACGCCGAAGGGCGGCAAGCCCGTCGTCACGTCACTCGGTCCACGGGGCAGCGCGGTCGTCGAGTTCCGCACCGACACCGACATCCCGCGCGACGCCGGCATCTGCATCTGCCACAACGCGATCTACCCGCTGTACTTCGCCGCGCACACCACGGACGTCAGTGGCGCCGACGTGCTCGTCGGCTCGACGCAGACCTATATTCCGTCGTTCGACCTGCCGGACCAGGTACAGCCCGTTCAGGTCAGCTGGGTGTGGCCGGTCCTCGATCGGCCGCACCGGCTCTTCGACGAACCGGTCATCGGTCAGACTCCGTTGTTCGTCGATGACGATCTCGCGACATCGATCACGACCGGGCGGCTCAGTCGCGTACTCACCGTGCTGAACAACGTGGCCGGGCGCGTCCCCATGACGCTCGTCATAGACCCGGAACTCATCGACGAACTCGCGGTCATGAGCGCGGGCGACTATCGGGTACAGCAAGGCACGAAGACTGTCGCGGGCGTCGGGACGGCCGCCGCGAAGGCATGGCTCGCCGCACTGGCCGCCGATATCGCGCAGCCCGGGATCGACGTCAGCTTCACGCCGTTCGCCGACCCCGACATCGAGAGCCTCACCCGCAACGGGTTGCCGTGGACGCAGTCGCTCGGACCGACCGCGCAGGCGCGGGTCAATTCGGTGCTGGGCAACCCGACCCACGTCACCCACCTGTCGTGGCCGTTGCGCGAGACGCTGAGCGCCGACACGCTCGCCACCGTCGTGCGTCAGGGCGCGTCGGCCGTCATCCTCGACGACGCGCTCTTGCCGTCGTCGCAGCAGACGCCGGTGCCCAACGCGCTGGCCGAGGTGCAGACGAGCGCCGGGCCGGTCGCGGCGATCGTGACGTCCACACACATCCAGCGCTGGATGCAGTCGGTGTTGTCGATCGGCGGTGTCGGGCTCGCCGCACTGCCGCAGCTCGTGTCCGAAGTCGCGTTGCGGGCGATCGTCAACGGCTCCGCCGGCAGTTACGTCGCGATCGTCCCGCCACGAACGCTCGACCCGAGTCCGGACGTCGCGACACGAGCGATCCTCGATACCGCGATGCCCTTCTGGGCCAAGGCTGTCTCGATCAACGCGGCGCAGGGCTCGGTCTCACCGAGCGAGCGCGGTCCGCTGCTGGCACCGTCGAAGCAGACCGGTTTGTCGCCGACGATCGTGTCGGCGGCGTTGCGCGTCACCCAGGACGTCCCCGCACTCGACACCATGCTCGCCGCCAACGACGCACAGCGGCTGCTCGGCTCGCTGCCCGCGGCGGTGCAGCGCGCCGAGTCGTCGGGGTGGGCCATCGACCGCGCCGCCGGCGACGCGTTCGCCGCGAATCTCACGACGCGCATCGATCAACTCGAGTCGGGCGTGCGCATCGTGCGCCCGACGGACGGCACGTACACCCTGGCCTCGAACAACTCGCCGCTGCCCGTGACCGTCGAGAACGACCTCGACGTGACCGTCACCGTGCAGGTGCGGGTCGTCTCGGCGAACGGCCTGCCCGGCTTCTCCGCGCGCGCGATCCCAGGGGAGCGAATCCCGCCGAAGACGAAGGTCACGCTGCACATCCCGACGCATGTCGAACGCACGGGCCGCTTCGAAGTGCTGGCCGAGCTGCTCACGCCGAGCGGTGAAGTCATCGGCGCGTCCGTACCGCTGACGGTGCACAGCACGGCTCTCGGACTGATCGGCGTCGTGATCACCGTCGTGGCCGGCGGTGTGCTCGCACTCGCGCTCATCGTCCGTTTCATGCGCCGCATCCGCCGCCGTAATCGGCCCGGGCCGGCCGGACCGCCGGTGAGCGGAGTACGGCCGGAATCGGTGGCGGCGTGACGTCGCCCGACGGCGGCGAGTGGAGCGCGCCCGCGTTGTACCGCGGCGGCGCACGCGTCTACGAGCCGCGGATGTTCACCGAAGCCGACCCGATGTCGCAGGTGCTGCTGATCGACTGGCCGGACGAGGATGACGGCACCGGCGAGGCACTGTGGAGCCCCGCGACGTACGTCGGCCCGCGGCGGTTGCGGCGAAGGGCGGTGGCGACGCAAGCCGCTGCGCCCGCGCCTTCAGCGGCACCAGCGCCGCCGCGACAGCCGGATCAGGTCGAGGTACCCGAGCAACCGCAGCCGGCGCCCGCCGCACCCGTCGACCGCGCGAACCGCGGGCTGCTCGCGAACAGCCGGACCATGGCGGTCGCAAGCCTGGCGAGCCGGATCACCGGCTTCCTGCGCAGCAGCCTGCTCGTCGCCGCGCTCGGCGTGCACGAGGTCGGCGACTCGTACAACGTCGCGAACAACTTCCCGAACATGGTGTACGAGCTGCTGCTCGGCGGAGTGCTGTCGAGCGTCCTCGTCCCGTTGCTCGTGCACGCTCAGGAAGAGGACGCCGATGAAGGCGTCGCGTACACGCAGCGACTGCTGTCGGTGGCGACCGCCGCACTCGGCGCGATGACGTTGGTCGCGGTGGCGTGCGCGCCGTTGCTCGCGACCGCGTTCGCGGTGGATTCGGCAGAGCGCAGCCTCACCAGCCTGTTCGCGACGCTGCTGCTGCCCGAGATCTTCTTCTACGGCCTCGGTGCGATGTTCATGGCGGTCCTGAACGTGCGGCACAGCTTCGGTCCGGGTGCGTGGTCACCCGTCCTCAACAACGTCGTCATGATCATCACCGTCGCCATCTACTGGGCGCTCCCCGGGCCGCACACGTTGACGCCGTCGACGATCACCACGCCGCAAGTGGTGGTGCTCGGTGTCGGCACGACGCTCGGCATCGCCGCCCAGGCGCTCGTGCTCATCCCCGCGCTGCGCCGCACCGGTTTCCATTGGCAGTGGCGCTTCCGCGCTCGACCGAACGAGATCGGCCGCATGCGCGAGGTCGGCACGCTCGCGACGTGGGTGTTCGGCTACGTCATCGCGAGCCAGATCGGCGTCACGGTGATCGCGCTGGTCGGAGTGCACCACCGCGGCGCGTTCACCATCTTCACCAACGCCGACCTGCTCGTGCAGATGCCGTTCGGCATCCTCGTCGTCTCGTTGCTCACCGCACTCATGCCCCGGTTGTCGCGCGCGGCAACGCGCGGCCGGCTCGACGCCGTGAAGGACGACCTGTCACTCGGCGCGCGACTGTCTGCGATCGCGCTGTTGCCGATCACCGCGTTGCTCATCGTGCTTGGTCCGGTGCTGACCGTGGTGCTCTTCGCGTACGGCCAGACGTCGATCTCGGGCGGTCGCCTGATCGGCGTCGCACTCGCCGTGTCGGCCTACGGATTGTTCCCGTTCGCGTTGGTGATGCTGCAGCTGCGCGTGTTCTACGCGATGCGCGACGGACGCACGCCGACGCTGATCAACGTGTGCATGGTTGCGACGAAAGTGCTGATCGTGCTCGTTGCCGCGAGCACGTTCAAGACCGATGCGCATGTAGCCGAGGCACTGACGGCGGGCACGTCGGCGTCGTACGTCGTCGGCGCGATAGTCGGACACATCGCGTTGAGCCGCCGCATCGGCCACCTCGGCTTCCGTCGCGTTGCGCGAACCGTCACCCAAATCGGTGCTGCGTCCGTGGTCGGGGCGGCTGTGGCGGGCGTGATCGTGCTGGCCTCGACGAGCGCGTTCGGACACGGTCACGTGGGCTCGGTCGTCGGCCTCGTCGGCGGCGGTGTGATCGGGCTCGCAGTGATCGGCGCGGTCGCGTGGCGGATGCAGATCCCCGAGGTCCGCGATGTGGTGCGACTCGCCCGAGGCCGGGAATCCGCGCGTCCCTAGGATCGTTTCATCGCAGCGAAAATCGACGGAGGAACAGTGACCGCAACGCATCGCCGCGTGATCATCGTCGGCTCGGGCCCAGCCGGTTATACGGCGGCTCTGTACACCGCGCGTGCCGACCTCGAGCCGCTCGTGTTCGAGGGGTCGCAGTACGGCGGCGCGCTCATGAACACCACCGACGTCGAGAACTACCCCGGCTTTCCCGAGGGCATCCTCGGTCCCGAGCTCATGGGCCAGATCCGGGCACAGGCGGAGCGCTTCGGCGCCGAGCTGGTC
>DATGFB010000097.1:0-2255 GCA_035309605.1 Jatrophihabitantaceae bacterium | reverse complement strand
AACGAAGCCCAGCAGTCCACGACGCGCGCGAGCAACTCACCGGTGCCGCGCACGTTCGTGAACGTCGCGTTCATTCCCGCGAAGGACGTGTCGCCGGCGTCCTCGCTCGTGCCCGATGACCGCACTGCGACCGCGATGCCGGAGCCGAGGCGGGCGTACGCGTCCACGATCGCGTCGGTGATGTCGGCGGGGATCGGCGTCGACCGGATGACGTCCTGGCAGGCCTGGGCGGTCGCCGCGAGGCTGTCCGGGTCATCCGAGTCGACGCCCCCCACCAGCTCGGCGAGTTTGGCACGCGCTCCGGACTGCTCGATCGCCGCCAGGTACGCATCGCTCGTGATGACGTACCCAGGTGGCACGGGCAGGCCGGCCGACGTCAGCTCGCCGAGATTGGCACCCTTCCCACCGACCTGCGCGACGTCACGCAGGCCGACGTCCGCGAACCACAACACCGTCGACATCGCCACTCCTCAGGCAGTACGGAACAACGCGACCTTGAGAGCACCGGTGTCTGCGGCTTGCGCGAACACGTCGTAGGCCTCGAGCATCTCGCCCAGCCCGAATCGGTGCGTGACGATCTGCGAGGTGTCGAGTTGACGGGCGGCGAGCATCGTCAGCAACGTCGGCGTCGAGTACGTGTCGACGAGACCCGTCGTAATCGTGACGTTCTTGATCCACAGCGTCTCGAGGTGCAGTGTCGCCGGCTTGCCGTGCACACCGATGTTCGCGACGTGACCGCCGGGCCGCACGAGCGTGGTGCACAGCTCGAACGTCTCGGGCACGCCGACTGCCTCGATGACCACGTCCGCGCCGAGGCCGCCGGTGAGTTCCTTGATCGCCGTCTCGGGATCGTCGTCCGGGCTGATCGCCATGTCCGCGCCGAACTTCAGCGCGGCTTCGAGCCGGGACGTCGCCTTGTCGATCGCGACGATGTGCGCCGGGCTGAACAGCTGCGCCGTCAGGATCGCGGCCAAGCCGATCGGGCCCGCACCGACGATCGCGACGGTGTCGCCGGGTGAGATGTGGCCGTTCAGCACGCCGACCTCGTACGACGTCGGCAGGATGTCGGCGAGCATCAGCGCGGACTCGTCGGAGACCGACTCGGGGAGCTTGTACAGCGAGTTGTCGGCGAATGGCGTGCGCACGAACTCCGCTTGGGTGCCGTCGACGAGGTGGCCGAGGATCCAGCCGCCGCCGTTGCGGCACTGGCCGTACGCGGCCTCACGGCAGTAGCGGCAGCGGCCGCAGCCGGAGATGCACGACACCAGTACCCGGTCGCCGGGTGCGACGTTGCGCACGGCCGCGCCGACCTGCTGCACGGTGCCGACCGCCTCGTGGCCCAGGATGCGGCCCGGTGTCACCTCAGGCACGTCTCCCTTGAGGATGTGCAGGTCGGTGCCGCAGATGGTGACCGCGTCGACGCGAACGACCGCGTCGGTGGGTTCGATGATCGTGGGTTCCGGGACGTCGTCCCAGGAGTGCCGGCCGGGGCCGTGGAACACGAGTGCCTTCATGATCTGCCTCCATGGGTCCGCTTCGAGCCTCTCGCCGCGGTAATTGCGGGGGTAGCGGCGTGCGCCCCGCAAGCGAGGTGACCTTCGGCCCTATTCCTGCAGGTACGTACGCGATGCAGTGACAGGTGACATTGGTCCCCCGATTTCGGGGTTGTTCGACTCCGGCGTACAGGCGTCTCGCCGCGCACTCTGGTTCGGACATTCCCGAACCGAGAGAAGCCAGGCCGTGACCACATTGATCGACGCGAAACTCACCACGGTGTTGCGCAGAGCAGCCGTGCGGGCGACTCGCGCACCATCGGTGCACAACACCCAGCCGTGGCACTTCGCGGTGGGACCGGACCGGATCGAGATGCGTACCGAGCCGGATCGCCGGCTGCAGGTACTCGACCCGCACGGCCGGCAGATGCTGCTCAGCTGCGGCTGCGCGCTGTTCAACGCGCGCGTCTCACTCGCCGAGGCCGGCTACGCACCTGTGATCGAGCGGTTCCCCGATCCTGACGAACCGGGCCTGTTCGCCGTCCTCCGCGTCGACGGAGCCGATGCGACGACCGCGGGACCCGACCACGACATCGCGGAGCTCGCCACCGCCATCGACCTGCGACAGACCAACCGCCGGCACTTCGACGACTACCCGGTACCCACCGACGTCGTCGACGACGCTGTGCGAGCCGCCTCCATCGAAGGCGCCGAGATCCTGGTCGTGACCCGCCCGGAGGACCGCATCGCGGTAGCCATGCT
>DATGFB010000096.1:0-3081 GCA_035309605.1 Jatrophihabitantaceae bacterium | reverse complement strand
GCACTACGCGCCGTACTCGACCTCGAATAACGGGCGCCCATGGCAGCAGCGCCGCGCAGGAACAGAGTCAGCCACCCGGATATTCGCCCACTACTTCCGGTACAGCTACGAGGCCGTGTTCACCGGGGCGAGAGGCACCAGTCTCAGCCTGGGCCCTCTGCCGCTCAGAACTTCCGACCGAGCCTTTACAGGTGGAGCGGATGACGGGAATCGAACCCGCACTGTCAGCTTGGGAAGCTGATGTTCTGCCATTGAACTACACCCGCGGAACGCGGCGATCCTATCCGGCGCGCGACTCCCGCCGCACCCGGCCGAGTCAGGAGTAGGGCGTGTGCGGACGCTCCTGCAGCTCGCCGTCGACGTAGGTGTCGACGCGCTCGTCGAAGAACGCGACGAGTCCGGTGATCGGCAGCAGCGCAGCAGTGGGGAAGTTGTAGGACCACGCGATGTCGCGGCGATCCGTGCCGAGCCCGCACGTCCAGTAGTCACTCGTGGTGCCCTTGTACGGACACTTCGTCTGCGTGTCGGTGTGCTGCAGGTGTTCGAACGCGACGGCTGTGCGGTCGAAGTACGTGCGCGCCGGCAGGCCGGTCTCGAACACGAGCACCGGAGCATCGGACTCGGCGAGCACCACACCGTCGAGCTCCACCCGGACGACCCGGCGCGATCGGAGCGCATCGACACGAACGTACGGATTGCGCGGATGGACGAAGATCTGCTCGTCCTCCTCGTACCACGCATCGAGCGCGTCCCACTCGAATCGTGCGTGACCCGCGACCGCAGCGTCCGCGTCCGGGCCGTACACGCGCACACCCGCGGGCCGCTCGACGGCACCGGCGCGCAGGCCGTACCGGCGCGCGAGGCCGCGCTTGAGCTGCTGCGGATGGTCCTCGTCGACAAGGACGCCGTCGGCGATGTCCTCGAGCGGGATGTAGTACTGCGGGTACGGCGGAAACTCCCACACGTAGCGTGCCCGCGTTGTGTCGAAGATGGTCGTCGCTCCCAGCACACCTCGTACCCGGCGCGCACACGGTGCCATCTCGCCGGCGGGCACGAGCGGCATCGGATGGTTCGGTTCGTCCGTCACGCTCGTCAACGCTACGGTGCCAAGCCATGGACGTGCTGCGCACACCGGACGAGCGGTTCGCCGACCTGCCCGGCTTCGGCTACGAACCGCACTACGCCGAGATCCCGTCCGGCGACGGCGTCAGCCTGCGCATGGCCTGGGTCGAGGACGGGCCGGCCGACGCCGACCCGGTGCTGCTGCTGCACGGCGAGCCGTCGTGGTCGTTCCTGTATCGGCGCATGATCCCGGTGCTCGCGGCCGCGGGCCATCGGGTGATCGCACCGGACATGATCGGGTTCGGCCGTTCCGACAAGCCCGCCGCAACCGCCGACCACAGCTACGCGCGGCACGTCGAGTGGATGCGCGCGTTCGTCGTCGACGCCCTCGACCTGCAGCGCATCACTCTCGTCGGCCAGGACTGGGGCGGGCTCATCGGGCTGCGTCTCGTCGCCGAGCATCCCGAACGGTTCGCGCGGCTCGTCGCGGCCAACACCGGCCTGCCCACGGGCGATCAGCCGATGCCGGAGATCTGGCACCAGTTCCGCGCGGTGATCCAGTCGGCGCCGACGATCGAGGTGGGCCGGTTCGTTCAGGCGGGCTGCGCACGTCCGGTGTCCGACGAGGTGCGCGCCGCCTATGACGCACCGTTTCCGTACGAGTCGTACAAGGCCGGTCCACGTGCCATGCCCGGGCTGGTTCCGACAACCCCGGACGACCCGGCTTCGGAGGCAAACCGCCGTGCCTGGACGGCATTGACGTCGTCGTCGATTCCGGCGCTCGTCGCCTTCAGCGACCGCGACCCGATCACGGGCGCAATGGCACCGATCCTGCAGTCCGTGCTGCCCGGCGCGCGCGGGCGCGAGCACCCGGTGATCGGGAACGCCGGTCACTTCCTGCAGGAGGACGCAGGCGAAGAACTCGCGGCGCACATCGTGCAGTTCATCGCGAGCACATGACCGGATAGCCTCGGCGCATGCTGCTCAGCGACCGCGACATCCGCGCGGCGGTCGACGCCGGCCGGCTCGTCCTGGAGCCGTGGGATCCCGAACTCATCCAGCCGTCCAGCATCGACGTCCGCATCGATCGCTACTTCCGCGTCTTCAACAACTCGCAGTACACGCACATCGACCCGGCCATCCAGCAGGACGAGCTGACGTCCCTGGTGGAGCCGAAGGGCGACGACCCGTTCGTGCTGCATCCGGGCGAGTTCGTGCTCGGCTCGACGCTCGAGGTCGTCACGCTGCCCGACGATCTGGCCGGACGCCTCGAGGGCAAGTCGTCGCTCGGCCGCCTCGGCCTGCTCACCCACTCGACGGCCGGGTTCATCGACCCCGGCTTCACCGGGCACATCACGCTCGAGCTGTCCAACGTCTCGAACCTGCCGATCAAGCTGTACCCGGGCATGAAGATCGGCCAGCTGTGCCTGTTCCGGTTGTCGAGCCCCGCCGAGCACCCGTACGGCTCGGATCGCTACGGCTCGCGCTACCAGGGCCAGCGCGGTCCGACGCCGAGCCGCTCGTACCAGAACTTCAAGATCTGGCCGACGACCTAGCGCGTCAGCAGACTCCGGCGAGCAACTCGGTCACACACTCGGTGACCGCATCACGCGCGCGCGCCAGATAGCTGCGCGGATCGACGCTGTCGCCCAGTGATGCCCGCACGCCGTCGGAAAACGCGATGTTCAGCGCGGTCCCGACGTTGATCTTCGTCATGCCGGCCGCGACCGAGGCGCGCAGTTCAGGTATCGGTACGCCCGACGAACCGTGCAGCACGAGCGGGACGTCGACCGCCGCGCGCAACTGCGCGATCAAGTCGACGTCGAGCCGCGCAGTGCGCCGGGTCATCGCGTGACTGCTCCCGACCGCAACGGCCAGTGCGTCGACATTGGTCGCCGCGACGAACGCGGCTGCCTCGACCGGGTCGGTGCGCACCCCGGCGATATGTGCACCGGCCGGTGCGCCCGGCTTGCCGCCCACGTACCCGAGCTCGGCCTCCAGCCACAACCCGCTGTCGTG
>DATGFB010000095.1:0-3846 GCA_035309605.1 Jatrophihabitantaceae bacterium | reverse complement strand
GTTGGCCTCGATCCTGACTCGGTGCACGTGTTCGGCGAGCTGCCCGCGCTGTACCTCCCGCCGTCGGGGTTCGTCGTCACTCCGGTGCTCGCCTGGTGGTCTTCGGCGCATCCGGTTGCGGCGGTCGACCCGGCCGAAGTCGCGCGCGTCGCGATCGTGCCGGTCGCCGAACTGGCCGACCCGGCGAACCGGTTCCGCGTGCAGCACCCGAGCGGCCTGCTCGGTCCGGGTTTCGACGCCGGCGGTCTGTATGTCTGGGGTTTCACGGCGCTACTCGTCGATCGCCTGCTGGCGCTCGGTGGCTGGGCGCGAGCGTGGGACGAGTCGCTCACCCGCCCGCTTCCGGCCGACGTGGCCGGCCGCCGCTTCGCGCCGTCCGAGCCTCCGCCTACATCCGCACCTGAAGTTGTGCCGAGTCCAGCTGAGGACGACTGACCGGCCCATCGGAGCCCGCCGGTAACGTCGACCCATGCCCGTAGCGCGGTTCGCGGCGGCGGCCGCAACCGCGGCCGTCGCAGTCCTGGCCGCATCGGCGTGCAGCAACACGCAGGCGTCGGTGAACCGCCGGCCGCACACCGGCGTGACCACGGCCGTACTCGCCGGCGGGCTTCAGGTCGTGACGGTCGACGCCAACGACCTCTATCGCTTCGACCCGTCCACGATCTACGTGCACCCCGGGCGCGTCGAGATCGACCTGGTCAACATCGGCAAGGGTGCACCCCACGACTGGTCGCTTCTCGGGTTCGACGCGACGACTCCGCTCACCGGTACTGGTCAGCGCAGCAGCGTGACGTTCACCGCGCCCAGCCCCGGCACCTACACCTACGTCTGCACCATCCACCGCAAGCAGGGGCAGACGGGCACGCTCGTCGTGCTCCCGGATTGACGGCCGAGGGTGAACGTCCTGGATCTGATCATCGTGCTTGCCGCGGTCGCGTTCGGCATCGGCGGCTTCCGTAACGGCGCGGTCGTCGGGTTCCTGTCGCTCGTCGGGTTCTTCACCGGCGCGATCATCGGCGCGCAGATCGCGCAACCGCTGGGCCGGCTGTTCGCGAACGGCCAGACGCAGATCCCGGTCGCCATCGTGTGCGTGCTGTTCACGGCGATGATCGGGCAGCTGCTCGGCGTATGGGCGGCGGGTCACCTCAAACGCCGGTTCGTGACGGATCGACTGCGCTCGTTCGACTCCGGTGTCGGCGCCGCGCTCGGCGTCTTCTCCGTGCTGCTCGTCGCGTGGATGGTGGCGGTGCCGCTGGCGTCGTCGCCGTATCCGACGTTGTCGTCCGCGGCGAGTCATTCGCGCATCGTCCGCACGGTCAATTCGGTGATGCCGGACAACGTGCGTTCGCTGTACGGCTCGTTGCGGCAGTTCCTCGACCGCAGCGGCTTCCCGCCGGTGCTCGGCGATCTGCCGAGCATCGCGATCCCCAACGTCGCGCCGCCCGACAAGACGCTGTCGGCGGCGATGCAAGCAGTTGTGCGCAGGGCCGAAGCGTCGACGTTCAAGATCTACGGCGAGGCGCCGTCGTGCAGCCGGCAGATCGAAGGCAGCGGATTCGAGTACGCGCCGCAGCACATCATGACCAACGCGCACGTCGTCGCCGGCACCAACCGCATCGGTGTGGTCGTGAACGGCGAGACGCTGGCCGCGCACGTCGTGTTGTTCGATCCGCGTCGTGACGTCGCGGTGTTGGACGTGCCCGGGCTCAATGCGCCGAGCCTGTCGTTCGCGCCCGCGCCCGCGCAGCGCGGTGAATCCGCCGTCGTGCTCGGCTTCCCGGAGGACCAGGGCTACACGGCTCGCTCGGCACGTGTGCGCTCGCGCGTCGACATCGACGGCAACGACATCTACGGGCAGTCGCACGTGCGACGCGAGATCTACTCGATCAGGTCGGTGGTGCGCAGCGGCAACTCCGGCGGTCCGCTCATGGACATGAACGATCAGGTCCTCGGCGTGGTGTTCGCGACCGCACTCGACTCGAGCGACACCGGATACGTGCTGACCGCGGCGGAGGTGGCACCGGACGCGTCAGCGGGCCGCACCGCGACCGCATCGGTGAGCACGGGCGGATGCACCGCGGGCTGACACCAGGCCTAGTGCAGCTTCGCCCAGCGCAGCAGCTCGGACGTGACCAGCTCCGGCACCTCGTTGTGCGCGAAGTGCCCGACGCCGTCGAGCACCCGCCACTCGTACTCCGCGGCGACGTACTGCCCCGATCCCTGCGCCGTGGACGGCAGGATGCAGCCGTCGAAGTCGCCGTGCAGTTGCAGCACCGGCACGGTGATCGGCGCGTGCAGCGACTCGGCGTAACGACGCCCGTCCGTTCGCGGCAGCGACCGCACCAGCCAGCGGAAATACTCCGACGCGCAGTACGCGACCGGGTGGATGCGCATCGCCTCGGCGTAGCGCCGCACGTCCTCGACATACCCGGGAGTTCCCCGCCAGCGTGGGCCGGTCCAGCTATCGAACAGCGCACGCACGAAGGTGTCGTCGCGGGTGATCAACGCCTCGGGCCGGCGCGGGATCTGGAACGTGCGCAACGCATACGCTGACGCGCGCCGTTGCACCGGATCGCGTGCGATCGCGGTACGCAACCGCAACGGATGTGCCGCCCCGACGGTCACAAGACTGCGCACCACACGCCGGTGATTCGCTGCCATCGTCCACGCGAGCAGTCCGCCGAGGTCCGTTCCGACGACCATCGCGTCGCTCTCACCCAGCGACGTGACGAGCTGCGCCATGTCCGCAGCGACCGTCGGCGCGTCGTAGCCACGCGGCGGCTTGTCGGACGCGCCGAATCCGCGCAGGTCGACCGCGACGGCACGGAAACCGGCGTCAGCGAGATCGATCAGTTGCTGCCGCCATGCCCACCAGAACTGCGGGAAGCCGTGCAGCAGGAGCACGAGCGGACCCGCACCGAGCTCGGCGACATGCACAGCGATGCCGTTGGCGCGCACGATGCGGTGCGTCCACGGCCCGTCGATCAGGACGATCGACGCATCGGGTGCCACCGCGCCGGGAGCCATGGCGGCATCAGCCGCGCTTCGTGTTGGCCTTGAGGTACGCGACCGTGTCTTTGCTCGTCGAGATGGTGCGCTCGGGTGCCCGCACGCGCTTGACCTTGCGCACGCCCATCACGACGAACAACGCAACGAGCAAGGCGAGGAAGCCGAAGACCGCGAGGTAGGCGGCCCAGCGCCACAACCCTGCGGCGACGAGACCTTCGGCGAGCGCGATGAAGCCGAACGTCAGCGAGAAGACGAGGACGACGACCGCGGCAACGAAGAAACCGACACCCGTGCCCGCGTTCTTCACCGACGACTTGACTTCGAGCTTGGCGAGCTCGATCTCGCTGTGCACCAGGGTCGACAGCTGCGCGGAGACTTCGGAGACGAGCTGGCCGAGCGACGGCTCGGCGCCGGCAGGCACCGCCCCGTTGGGCTGTTCGGTGACCGTCACGGCCTCGGCTCCTTAGGTGACGAGTTCGGTTCGCGGCCATCATTCCAGCCTTCCGCCGAGGGGAACACCCGCTTACGTCGCGATGACGTCCGGCTAACGTTCGGCGGCGTGACTACCGACCCGCTCGCGCCACTGATGGACCTGCCCGGAGTGGCCGACGGCGTCGCGGCGGCGCGGACCGCCGTTGACGCGCTGCTGTCCAACCGCACGTTGCGGCATCGTTCGGCGGATGTGTCGGCCGAGTCGGCGTTGCGCGGCGCGTGGGCGTCGGCATGGCTCGCCGGGGCAGAGCACCCGCTCGACGAGGTGCGCAGTGGCGCGGCGGCGGGCGACCCGGTGGTGCAGGGAGCGCTTCGCGCCCAGTCGGAGATCGGCCCGCTCGCGGA
>DATGFB010000094.1:0-3474 GCA_035309605.1 Jatrophihabitantaceae bacterium | reverse complement strand
CGCTACAAGCGCGTCCACGCCTCCGTCAGCACCGATCGCAGGATCTGCTCCATCTCGTCGAACTCGGCCTGGCCGACGATCAGCGGCGGCGCGAGTTGCACGACCGGGTCGCCGCGGTCGTCGGCCCGGCAGTACAGGCCGTTCTCGAACAGCGCGCGCGACAGGAATCCGCGCAGCAGCCGCTCGGATTCGTCGTCGTCGAAGGTCTCCTTCGTCGACTTGTCCTTGACGAGTTCGATGCCGTAGAAGAACCCGTCGCCGCGCACGTCACCGACGATCGGCAGATCCATGAGCTTGTCCAGCGTCGCGCGGAACGCGGCCTCGTGTTGCAGCACGTGCGCGTTCAAGCCCTCCTTCTCGAAGATGTCGAGGTTGGCCATCGCGACCGCGGCGGACACCGGGTGCCCGCCGAACGTGTAGCCGTGCGGGAAGTAGTCGCTGCCCGTCCAGAACGGAGCGGCGATGCGATCGCTGACGATGCACGCACCGATAGGGGAGTAGCCGCTCGTGAGTCCCTTCGCGCACGTGATCATGTCGGGCACGTAGCCGAACTTGTCGCACGCGAACATCGGACCGAGGCGGCCGAACGCGCAGATGACCTCGTCCGACACGAGCAGCACGTCGTGGCGGTCGCATATCTCGCGCACCCGCTGGAAGTAACCCGGCGGGGGCGGGAAACAGCCGCCGGAGTTCTGCACGGGTTCGAGGAACACGCACGCGACGGTGTCGGGGCCCTCCATCTCGATCGCGAACTCGATCTGGTCGGCGGCCCAGCGACCGAACGCCTCGAGGTCGTCGCCGTGCTCCGGCGCGCGGTAGAAGTTCGTGTTGGGCACCTTGTGCGCGCCGGGGACCAGCGGCTCGAACCACTTGCGCGCGTCCGGGATGCCGGTGATCGACAGTGCACCTTGGGGTGTGCCGTGGTACGCGATGGCGCGGCTGATCACCTTGTGCTTCATGGGTTTTCCGACCAGCTTGAAGTACTGCTTGGCGAGCTTCCATGCCGTCTCGACCGCTTCGCCGCCGCCCGTCGTGAAGAACACCTTGTTCAAGTCGCCCGGCGCGTAATCGGCGAGCCGGTCGGCGAGTTCGATCGCCGGCGGGTGCGCGTACGACCAGATCGGGAAGAACGCCAGCTGGGAGGCCTGCCGGTATGCGGCCTCGGCGAGCTCGGTACGGCCGTGACCGGCCTGGACGACGAACAGCCCGGCGAGTCCGTCCAGGTAGCTACGCCCGTTCGCGTCGTAGATGCGCGCGCCGTCACCGCGCACGATGGTCGGCACCGGCGCGTCGGCGTACGACGAGATGCGTGTGAAGTGCATCCACAAGTGCTCGCGTGCACTCGCCGACAGCGCCTCGGTGTCGTAGGAGTGCATCGAACCGGACTCGAGCGGTGTGGTGGTCATCTACCGTGCTCCCCAGTTGTAGGTCTGCTTGACCAGCTTGAGATACATGAACGTCTCGGTGCGCAGCACGCCGCCGATGCTCCGGATGCGGTCGTTGACGAGGCGCAGCAGATGCTCGTCGTCCTCGACGACGACCTCGACGAGCAGGTCGACCGATCCGGCAGTGACGACGATGTAGTCGACCTCGTCGATCTTCGCGAGCTGGTCGGCGATCGCGTCGATGTCTCCGCTTGCGGTGATGGCGATCATCGCCTGCCGCGCGAAGCCGAGCTGCATCGGATCAGTGACGGCGACGATCTGCATGACTTCGTTGTCGACGAGCTTCTGCACGCGCTGGCGCACTGCGGCTTCGGAGAGGCCGACGGCCTGCCCGATCGACGCGTAGGAGCGGCGTCCGTCGTCTTGCAGCTGCGCGATGATCGCCTTCGACGTGTCGTCGATGCGCTCGTGCGGCAATCGGACCATAGGTGCAGTTTTACTTGCCTGGCGCACCCACAGCAAGGGAATCCGTCGAAAAAAGATGGCATGACAACGGATTTCGGCGCGCCGATGTCTTGTCAGCACCGGTCCGCCGGTGTCAGGATGCGGCAACTCGCAACGCCACCCCCAGGAGATGCCCTATGGCCGTCGCCGCCGCCCCAGCTCCGTACGACCTCGCGATCCAGATCGAGGCCCAGCAGGAGAAGGCCAAGCTCCAGAAGCACTTCGGCCGCGCGGACATCTTCTTCTTCCTCGTCTGCACGCTGGTCGGCGTCGACGGCCTCGGCACGTTGGCGACGCAGGGCGGCGCGGGCTTCACCTGGCTGATCGCGAGCGTGCTGCTGTTCGCCGTGCCTTCCGCGTTCATCCTCGCCGAACTGGGTGCGGCCTACACCGACGAGGGTGGCCCGTACGTGTGGGTGCGCATGGCGTTCGGGCATCTCGTCGGCGCGGTCAACAACTTCTTCTACTGGGTGACGAACCCGGTGTGGATGGGCGGCACGCTGGTCGGAACCGCGGCCGGCGGCCTGCTCGTGTTCTTCAACAACGACAACAACTATTCGACGATCACGCTGTACCTGATCGGCATCCCGTTCATCTGGCTCGGCGTGTTGTTCGCCGTGCTGTCGTTCCGCATCGGCAAGTGGATCGCCACGGTCGGCGCGATCTCGCGCTTCCTGCTGCTCGGGTTCTTCTCGATCGTCGTCGTTGCATACGGCGCCAAGCACGGCTTCCACGGCATCGGCGCAAGCGGCTTCAAACCGACGTACTCGAGCTTCGTACTGCTCGTCCCGCTCATCCTGTTCAGCCTCGTCGGGTTCGAACTGCCCAGCGCCGCCGCCGAGGAGATGACCGACGCGGCCGACGACGTGCCGGCAGGCATTGCGAAGTCCGTGATCGCGACCGCTCTGCTGTACGGCCTTCCCGTGTTGGGCATCCTGCTGGTGCTGCCCGCAAGCCAGGCGAACGGGCTGGCCGGCTTCCCCGATGCGCTCAAGCAGGCGATGACCGTGTTCGGCGGCCACGTCACGACCGCATCCGACGGCACCGTGACCAGTTCGCTCAGCGGCTTCGGAGAAGCGGTCGGCTGGATCATGGGCATTCTGATCGCGGTCGTCGCGTTCACTTCCGGTCTGACGTGGATCATGGGATCCGACCGAACGCTGGCTGTGTCGTGCTACGACGGCGCGGGGCCGCGCTTCCTCGGCAAGTTCTCGGCACGTTTCGGCACGCCGGTGCGCGTCAACATTCTGTCGGGCGTCATTTCGACAGCGGTCTTCGTGTCCACGGAGATCATCACCAAGGGGAACGCGTACAAGTTCTTCACGGTGGCTTTGGCGCTCGCGATCTCGACGACGCTGATCTCGTATCTGGCGATCTTCCCGGCCGCGATCTGGCTTCGGCGCAAGCGGCCACTCGATCCGCGTCCGTACCGTTCGCCCTTGCTGTCGGTCATGACGGTCCTCGCGACGGTCGGGATCGTCTTCGCGACCATCCAGGTGTTGTTCCCGGGCCTGGGCGACAAGTGGTTCGGGGACAACTACCTGCCGAGCGACCAGTGGGTGTCGAGCGAGAAGTGGGTGTATCT
>DATGFB010000093.1:0-2424 GCA_035309605.1 Jatrophihabitantaceae bacterium | reverse complement strand
CCGAATGCGTAGCGTCGGGCGGAAGAGCCTCACGGAGCCGTTCCTACTCCTTCATCCACGGCAGCCAAGGCAAGCGGGTCGATCCGGTACCCGGAACCGACCACGGTGTCGATGATCGCCGGTTCACCTAACTTTCGTCTCAATGTCATCATCGTCACTCGGACGGTCGTCGTGAAGGGATCGGCGTTCTCGTCCCAGACCCGGTCGAGCAGTTCCTCGCTGCTCACGACCGCCCCCTGCGCCATGAGCAGCGTCTCGAGGACGCCGAACTCCTTGCGGGTGAGGTCGATCAGCTCGCCGTGACGGGTGACCGTGCGCTTGGACGAGTCGAGTTCGACGTCGCCGGCCGACAGCACCGGCGGCGAGGCAGGCGTGGTGCGCCGGCCGAGGGCACGCACACGCGCCACCAGCTCGGCGAACGCGAACGGCTTGGCCAGGTAGTCGTCGGCCCCCAGGGCAAGGCCCTGCACCTTGTCCTCGACCGTGCCGCTGGCGGTCAGCATCATGACGCGGGTCAGCACACCCTCGTCCGAGAGCCGGCGACAGATCTCGTCACCGGACATTCCGGGCAGGTCGCGGTCCAGGACCACCACGTCGTAGCGCGTGAGCGCGGCTTTGCGGTATCCGTCGTCACCGTCCGTGGCGACGTCGACGGCCATGCCTTCCCGGCGCAGTCCGCGGGCCACTGCCTCCGCGAGCTGCGCCTCGTCCTCAACAACGAGGATGCGCATCTGTCAGCCTCCACACCCGATGATCATCGGCCGCCCAGCTCCCCCGAACGGCGTGCAGCCGGAACACCGGTGTCCGGCTCACTACTCCTCAGAACGAGCGCGGACCACTCAACGATGCGCCGCCCGATGTCCTGAGGTGTGAGACCGATACCCGCACGGACGTCAGCGACCGCCCCATGTGCGAGAAATGTCGTGGGTATCCCGATTTCGCGGGTCGGCACGTCGATGCCCGCCTGGCGCAGCGCCTGCCCGATGCGCGCTCCGGCGCCGCCGCTCGCCACACCGTCCTCGACGGTGACGACGAGGTCGGCCCGGGCGGCGAGTTCGAACAGTGCCGGGTCGACCGGCGTGACCCAGCGCGGATCGACGACGCGCACGCTGTAGCCGGCACGTTCGACCGCGGCGGCCGCGTCCAGCGCATCGGCGCAGACAGCCCCGAGCCCGACGATCAGCACGTCGGTGGACGCGTCCGGCGCGGGCTCCGCGAGCACGTCGACCCCGCCGGTGCGGCGCACAGCCGGGACGTCGGCGCCGAGTGGTGTCTTCGGGAACCGGACGACGGTCGGGCCGTCCGGCCACGCGACCGCCTCGTCGAGCTCCGCGCGCAAGGTCGCCTCGTCACGCGGTGCGGCGATGCGGATGCCGGGCACCACGCCGAGGATCGCCAGATCCCACATACCGTTGTGGCTCGCGCCGTCGTCACCGGTGATGCCGGCGCGGTCGAGCACGACGGTGACCGGCAGCTTGTGCAGCGCGACGTCCATGAGCAGCTGGTCGAACGCGCGGTTGAGGAACGTCGCGTACACCGCGACGACGGGATGCAACCCGCCCGACGCGAGGCCGGCCGCGGATGTGAGCGCATGCTGTTCTGCGATACCGACGTCGTAGCAGCGATCGGGGAAACGCTTCGCGAACGCCCCGAGCCCGGTCGGATCGCACATCGCCGCGGTGATCGCGACGATGTCGTCGCGCTGCTCGCCCAGGCGCACGATCTCGTCGCTGAACACGCCCGTCCACGTGCGGCCACCCGACTTGCGCGCCAGGCCGGTCTCGGGGTCGAAGCCGCGCGATTGATGCATCTGGTCGGCCTCGTCGTTCTCGGCCGGTGCGTAGCCGAAACCCTTGCGTGTCACGCAGTGCACGAGCACCGGACCGCCGAAGCCGCGCGCGAGCTGGAACGCGTTCTCCAGCGCGCCGATGTCGTGGCCGTCGACCGGACCGAGGTACTTCAAGCCGAGGTCCTCGAACATCCCTTGGGGCGCGAGCATGTCCTTGATGCCGCGCTTCACGCCGTGCAGCGCGTCGTACAGCGGCGCGCCGACCACTGGCGTCCGGCCGAGCGCCCCCTTGACCTGACCGAGGACGCGCTCGTATCCGGGACGCAGCCGCAGCTGTGCCAGCCGATCGGCGAGACCACCCGCCGTCGGCGAGTACGAACGCCCGTTGTCGTTCACGACGACGATCACCGGGCGGTCGGCGCCGGCGATGTTGTTCAGCGCCTCCCAGCACATGCCGCCGGTCAACGCCCCGTCACCCACGACAGCAACGACCGGGCGCCGTTCGTTGCGCACCGCGAACGCCTTGGCGAGCCCGTCGGCGTAGGACAGCGCCGTGGACGCGTGCGAGTTCTCGATCCAGTCGTGCGGACTCTCGCTGCGACTGGGGTAGCCGGAGATGCCGCCGGACTGGCGCA
>DATGFB010000092.1:0-2624 GCA_035309605.1 Jatrophihabitantaceae bacterium | reverse complement strand
TCGACCTCGACTACCACCTGCGCCGGGTGCGCGTCTCCAGCGGCGGGCAATGGGATGACGTGCTCGAGTTCGCCCGGACGGCTGCCATGGCCGACTTCGACCGCGCACGGCCGCTCTGGGAGTTCTGGCTGCTCACCGGCTTGGCCGACGGCGGCAGCGCGTTCGTCACGAAGCTGCATCACAGCCTCACCGACGGCATCGGCGGTGTGCAGCTGGCGGCGCTCGTCGTCGACGGCGGCTCGGGCGCAGTCGACATCGGGGAGCTTCCGGACGAACCGATCGGGCATCGCCTCTCGTCCCTTCGCATCACGGCGCACTCGCTGGCCGACGACATCCGCGGCGCGTTCGGCACGGTCGGGCAGGCCGTCTCGTCCGTGCCTCGCCACGTACTGCGCGGGGTGCGCGATCCGCTGGACGAGATGCGCAGCGGGCTGCGCACCGTCACTTCGGTCGGGCGCTTCGTGGCTCCCGCGACGGGCGATTCGTCCGTGATGGGGCGGCGCGACATCGGTCGTCGGCTGGTGACGTTCGACGTCGCGTTCGATGACCTGCACGCCGCGGCTCACGCGGCCGGATGTCATCTCAACGACGCGTATCTCGCCGCGCTGGCAGACGGCGTCGGTCGCTATCACGACCGGCACGGCGAGTACTTGCGCGACGTGCACGTAACGGTGCCCGTCAGCATTCGCCGCAAGCGCGACGCCATCGGCGGCAACCGCATCACCTTGACCCGTGTCTCGTTGCGCGGGCACATCGACGACCCGATTCGGCGCATGCAGCACATCGCCGGCGTCATGCAACGGTGGCGCCACGAACCCGCTCTCGCCTACACGCAGGAGATCGCGTTCGGCATGAACCTGGTGCCGCGCGCGTACCTGGGCGGCATGTTCAAGCGGATGGAACTCGTCGCGAGTGACGTGCCGGGAATCCCGCAACCGGTGTGGCTGGCCGGGGCGAAGCTGACCGGGTACTACGGGTTCGGCCCCACGATCGGCGCAGCCTTCAATTCGACGTTGATGTCCTACGCCGGCACTTGCAACATCGGCGTCAACATCGACACGAGCGCCGTGTCCGACCCGGACGATCTCATCGCGTGCCTGCAGGCCGCGTTCTCAGACGTGCTCGCGGTGGCGGCTGCGTCCTGACCGATTGGTGAGGCACGATAAGGCATGAACAAGACGCAGCTGGACAAGATTCGCTCGGGCCACGGCTTCTTCGCCGCGTTGGATCAGAGCGGCGGCAGTACGCCGAAGGCGTTGGCGCACTACGGCATCGACCCCGACAGCTACACCTCCGACGCCGAGATGTTCGATCTCGTGCACGAGATGCGTACGCGCGTGGTGACCAGTCCCGCTTTCGACGGATCGCGCATTCTCGGGGCGATTCTGTTCGAGCAGACGATGGACCGTGCCGTCGAGGGCATACCGACGTCGCGCTATCTCTGGGAGCAGAAGCAGGTCGTGCCGTTCCTCAAGGTCGACAAGGGCTTGGCCGACGAGAAGGACGGCGTCCAGCTCATGAAACCGATCGACGGTCTGGACGACCTGTTGGGCCGGGCAATCGAGCACGGCGTATTCGGCACGAAGATGCGTTCGGTCATCAGGGACGCCGACGGCGAAGGCGTCGCCGCGATCGTCGCGCAACAGTTCGAGTTCGGCGCGCAGATCGCCGCCGCCGGTCTCGTCCCGATCATCGAACCCGAGGTCAGCATCGACAGCCCGCACAAGGACGAGGCCGAGGCCCTGTTGCACGCCGAGCTGCTCGCGCACCTGCAGAGCATGCCGTCCGACACGACGGTGATGTTCAAGCTGACCATCCCGGGCAAGCCCGGCCTGTACGCGGATCTCTCGGCCGATCCGCGTGTGCTCGGTGTGCTGGCGCTGTCCGGTGGCTACAGCAGAGACGAAGCGTGCGAGCTGCTGAGCAAGGACCCGGCGATGATCGCGAGCTTCTCCCGCGCGCTGCTGGAGGGGCTGACGCGCGACCAGAGCGACGCCGAGTTCAACGCCACGCTCGACGCGTCGATCGAGCAGATCTTCCGCGCATCGGTCGACAAGTCACCCTAGGCGCGGTGATCGACAGCAGATTCCGTCGACAACCGCCCCAAGTCCGCTGTTGATCATGGACGGGTGGTGGGCCCCCCGGGGCTCGAACCCGGAACCTACGGATTAAAAGTCCGCAGCTCTGCCGATTGAGCTAGAGGCCCGTCGCTGCTGGTCGGCGTCTGCGCCGAGTCTTGCAGATGGCGCGTCGGCGTCGTTCGTCAATTGTTCACTCTCGTCGATCTGCGGGCGACCTGCCGACGTCCGCGAGGGGCGGTTTGATCCGGCTCTGACGCCCGCGTCCGGGCTATGGTCCGGGCGTGCCCGAGTTGACGCACGACGAGGCGCATCGCATTGCGCGCGAACGCGGCATCAACCCGCGGCTGTATCGCGTTTTCAAGCTGGTGCTCGTGCCGATCCTGCGCACGCTGTTCGGACTGCGTGTGTTCGGCGTCGACAACGTGCCCGAGACCGGCCCGGTCGTGATCGTCCCCAACCACAAGAGCTTCTGGGACGCGTTCTTCGTCGCCGCTCCGCTGAAGCGCCGGGTGCACTTCATGGGCAAGGCGGAGCTGTTCCACG
>DATGFB010000091.1:0-2109 GCA_035309605.1 Jatrophihabitantaceae bacterium | reverse complement strand
GTCCGCCGCCGAGCTCGCCCTGCACGAAGGCGTCGACGTATGGGCGAGTGTCAAGGCGACCGAGGTCACCGTCGTCGTGCTCTGAACCCGCTCGCGCACCGCTACTATCCGGACATGGCTGACCCGAGCGTCCCGGGAACGTTGCGCGTCGGTGCCGAGCAGCCGGACCGCAACCTCGCCCTCGAACTGGTACGGGTGACCGAAGCGGCCGCGATGGCCGCCGGCCGGTGGGTCGGCCGCGGCGAGAAGAACGGCGCGGATCAAGCGGCCGTCAACGCGATGCGCCAACTCGTCTCGACCGTGTCGATGAAGGGCGTCGTCGTCATCGGCGAGGGCGAGAAGGACGAAGCGCCGATGCTCTACAACGGCGAGGAGGTCGGCGACGGGACGGGCGCCCTGTGCGACGTGGCGGTCGACCCGATCGACGGCACCACGCTGATGGCCAAGGGCATGCCGAACGCCATCGCGGTCATCGCCGTGTCCGAACGCGGCTCGATGTTCGACCCGTCCGCGGTGTTCTACATGGAGAAGATCGCGGCCGGCGCGGACGCCGCTGACGTCATCGACATCAACGCACCCGTCGCGGTGAACATCAATCGCGTCGCGAAGGCAAAGCACGGCACCCCCGAAGACGTCACGGTCTGCATCCTCGACCGCCCGCGCCACCAGCAACTCGTGCGCGAGGTGCGCGACGCCGGCGCTCGCATCAAGTTCATCAGCGACGGCGACGTCGCCGGCGCGGTCATGGCCGCGCGTCCCGGCACTGGCGTCGACCTGCTGCTCGGCATCGGCGGCACACCCGAAGGCATCATCGCGGCGGCCGCACTGCGCTGCTTGGGCGGCGCGATGCAGGCAAAGCTGTGGCCGCGCGACGACGACGAACGCGAGCGGGCGGTCGCGGCCGGCCACGATCTCGACCGCATTCTGTACACCGAGGACCTCGTGTCCGGCGACGACATCTTCTTCTGCGCCACCGGCATCACCGACGGCGAGTTGTTGCGCGGAGTGCGCTACTACGCCGATTCGGTGCAGACCGAGTCGATCGTCATGCGGTCCAAGTCCGGGACCATCCGGCTGGTGGATTCACTTCATCAGCTCAACAAGTTGCGCGCGTACGCTGCAGTCGACTTCGACCGGCACTAGTAATCCGGTCCGGCACAGAGAGGTGCTCCCATGCTCGTGGTCACGACGAACGACATACCCGGCTGGCAGATCCAGCGGGTGTGCGGTGAAGTCTTCGGGCTGACCGTCCGCTCCCGCAACGCGTTCTCGCAGTTCGGCGCGGGACTGAAGTCGATGTTCGGCGGCGAGTTGCAGGGCATGACGAAGAACCTCACCGACAGCCGCAACGAGGTGATGGGACGGATGCTCGAGGCCGCGCGCGCCAAGGGCGCGAACGCCGTCATCGGTATGCGATTCGACACGTCGGAAATGGGCGAGACCTGGACCGAACTGTGCGCGTACGGCACGGCCGTCGTCGCCATCCCGGTCGATGACGCCGCGAAGCAGACCGCCGCGGCGCTCGGTTACGGCGCGCCGGGTGGCTCGCCCGCTACGCCAGACCCGGTCCAGCCGATGCAGCAGCCCGTCCCGAGTTACGAGCAACCGCAGTACCAGCAGCCCTACGCCCAGCCGCAGCCGCAGGGTTATGCGTCACAACCGCCGCAGGGCTACCCGCAGCAATAGCTAGGGTCGAGGTCGTCGGCAGCGCTGAGGAGGACGACCGTGACCGAGCAGGACTACCGCATCGAGAAGGACTCGATGGGTGAGGTGCGGGTACCCGCCACCGCCAAGTGGCGTGCGCAGACCCAGCGCGCGGTCGAGAACTTCCCGATCTCCGGCCTGCCGATCGAGCGTGAGTTGATCGCCGGTCTCGCGTTGATCAAGGGCGCGGGTGCACGGGTGCGCGCACAGCGCGGTTTGCTCGACAAGGCGAAGGCGGACGCGATCGCCGAGGCCGCCGCCGAGGTGGCACGCGGTGACTGGGATGCGCAGTTCCCGATCGACGTGTTCCAGACCGGCTCGGGCACGTCCTCCAACATGAACACCAACGAGGTGCTCGCCTCGCTCGCGTCCGAGCGACTCGGCGCACCGGTGCATCCCAACGAC
>DATGFB010000090.1:0-2227 GCA_035309605.1 Jatrophihabitantaceae bacterium | reverse complement strand
GACCGACATCCGCGCCGGCGTCGGTCTCGTGATCGCCGGACTCGTCGCGTCGGGCGTCACCGAGATCGCCGAGATCCATCACATCGACCGCGGGTACGTGCGCTTCGAAGAGCAACTGCGCGGACTCGGCGCCGACGTGGTGCGCACCGAATCCGCGTCGTTCTAACTGAGCAATGACTTGGCCCGGTCGGCGTCACCGCTGAAGACCAGCACGTCGTAGCGGCCGTCGCGGCGCCGTGACATCGACGAGCGGATCTCGAAGCCACCGAGCAGGGCACGTGCCTGCAGCGCCGCGCTGCGGGTCAAGGCCGTGTCGACGACCGACAACAGGCCGATCTCGCCCTCGGACGCATCGACCGGCCGGCCACGACGCGGTCGTGACGGCGCGAACACCCAGCGCATCACCACGACGAGCAGGCCGAGTGCGAGCAGCGCGATCAGATCGGCCGAGTAGCTGCCCACCGCTTCATCATGCTCCGAGGAATCTGCGCAGGCCACGCTCGCCCGAGCGCATCATCCGGTCGTGGTTGAAGGTGAGCACCGGACGCGCCAACCGGCCGGCCATGCGCACGGCGGCCTTGCCGACGCGCACGTCTTCGTCGAACACCGCGAGCGTCCCGTCACCGTCGGCGCTGACCCGCCACTCACTCGTGCCGATCAGGTCGCCGTCGAGGTGGGCGCGCAGTACTCGGCCGACGGGATCCTCGATCTCGCGGGTGAGCACCATCGTCAGGTCGTAGGGGAGCAGGCTGCGGCAGCGCACTCGCCCCGACGTATCCGACAACTGGACGGTCTCGCGCACCTCGTGCCACCACGTCGGGTAACCCGCGACGTCGGCCAGGGCGGCGTAGACGCGGTCCGCAGCTGCATCCAGCCGCCACTCCGAGCGGAAGACGTAGCTGTCCGAGGCACTCACTCGGGAATGAAATCACGGTGCGAAGTCGGACACAGTCAGGCCGCATTTGTTCGGACGTCCGACCATGTCTTCACTAGAATTGGGCGGTTGCCTGGAGGTGCCGCACATGCCGTTCCCGACAGACGAAAACCACGACAAACCGTGGATGATGCGCACCTACGCGGGCCACTCGTCCGCCGTCGAGTCGAACGCGCTGTACCGCCGCAACCTGGCGAAGGGCCAGACCGGGCTCTCGGTCGCATTCGACCTGCCCACCCAGACCGGCTACGACCCCGACGCCGAACTCGCGCGCGGTGAGGTCGGCAAGGTCGGCGTGCCGGTGTCGCACATCGGCGACGTGCGGCAGCTGTTCGACGGCATCCCCATGGACGAGATGAACACGTCCATGACGATCAACGCGCCGGCGATGTACCTGCTCGCGATGTATTTGACGGTCAGCGACGAACACGCCGAAGCGGCCGGGCTCGACAAGGTCGAGATGCGCGGCAAGCTCGCAGGCACCACGCAAAACGACATCATCAAGGAGTACCTGTCGCGCGGCACGTACGTCTTCCCGCCGGCACCGTCGCTGCGACTGATCACCGACATGATCGCGTACACCGTCGCGAACGTGCCGAAGTGGAACCCGATCAACGTCTGCAGCTATCACCTGCAAGAAGCCGGCGCGACACCGGTGCAAGAGGTCGCGTTCGCGCTGTGCACGGCGATCGCGGTGCTGGACTCGGTCCGTGACTCGGGTCAGGTGCCGCCGGAGGAGTTCGGCGAGGTCGTCGCGCGCATCTCGTTCTTCGTCAACGCCGGCGTTCGGTTCGTCGAGGAGATGTGCAAGCTGCGCGCGTTCGGCGAGCTGTGGGACGAGATCACGCTCGAGCGCTACGGCGTGCAGGACGAGAAGCAGCGGCGATTCCGGTACGGCGTGCAGGTGAACTCGCTCGGGTTGACCGAGGCGCAGCCCGAGAACAACGTCTACCGCATCCTGCTCGAGATGCTCGCCGTGACGATGTCGCGCAGCGCGCGCGCTCGCGCGGTGCAGTTGCCGGCGTGGAACGAGGCGCTGGGCCTGCCGCGGGCGTGGGACCAGCAGTGGTCGATCCGCATGCAGCAGGTGCTGGCGTACGAGTCGGATCTGCTCGAGTACGACGACCTGTTCGAGGGCTCGACCGTCGTCGAGGCGAAGGTCGCCGAGATCAAGCAGGGTGCGCGCGCCGAGATCGACCGGATCCTCGAGATGGGCGGCGCCGTCGCGGCGGTCGAGTCGGGCTACCTGAAGTCGGCGCTGGTCTCGTCGCATGCCCTGCGGCGGCGCAGGAT
>DATGFB010000089.1:0-8113 GCA_035309605.1 Jatrophihabitantaceae bacterium | reverse complement strand
CGGCTTGCCGTGATCTCGAGCAGTCGAGTCGATCGGACTGCGTCGATCATCTCGAGATCCGATGAGTACGGCTCTCGGCACCGCGTGAATACGACCCGGACCGAAGCCGGCGAACCGTCCTCGGTCAGCATCTGCAAGGTTCGGTCACTCTCCGTCGCGAGCGCGGCATACGCACGTGCGGCCAACGGGTCGCTCGAGCTGCTGGGGGCAGCGAGGAACCGTTCCGCGACCTCGCGAGCGACCGCTTCGTCGAGTTCGCTCATCGGCTCCTGCCCTTCGAGTTGCGTGTGTCATCCGCGCGAAAGCAGCCGCGCACGTGGTCGTTGACGATCCCGACGTTCTGCATGAACGCGTAGACGCTCGTCGGGCCGACGAATCGATACCCCTGTGCCTTCAATCGCTTCGCGAATTGCTCGGCGCCGGGTGTCGTGGTCGGGATGTCAGCGGCCCGCGGCGCACGTGCACGCGTCGTCCCATAATGCGTCGCGAGTTCCGCGAGGGTGGGCGACGCCGAGCGAATTGCCCGGGCGTTGTCGATCGTGGCTTCGATCTTGGCGCGGTTGCGGATGATCGCTGCGTCCAGAACCAATCGGTCGACGTCCGTCTCTCGCATTGCCGCAACCTTAGCCACGTCGAAGCCGTGAAACACCCTGCGGAAAGCGTCCCTCTTGTTGAAGACGATCGCCCAGCTCAGACCGACCTCGAAGACACCGAGCGTGAGCGCTTCGAACATCGCTGATTGATCGTCGGTGCGAGTTCCCCAGACCGAGTCGTGGTAATCGCTCAATGCGCTGTCACCGGCACCAGCCCACCGACACCGCGGCCTGCCGTCGAGCCCGACGACCACGTCGTCGTTCATCGGGTCATTGGCGCGCCAGCTCGTCACGGGCCGCCTGGACCAGTTCCGCGTTGGTGTGCGCATGGCCCCACAGCCCCCAGCCGCCGTCGGGTGCCTCGGTGAGCAACACCCACGTCCGTTCGGCCAGGGACGGATCGCCGGCGGCGTCAGCGACGACGGCGGTGAGCCGCCGGACGACCTCGATCTGCTTGTCGCGGTCGAGTGCGCCCGCGTTGGTCAGTACCTGGACGCGGACGTAGTTGGAGTCGCCGTCGACGTTCGCCAGGCTCGCGTCGTCCAAGTCGTGCACGAATGCTGCCGTGTTGTTGCGGAACATCGCGATGTCCGGCACACCCTCGACGCTCATGACCGTGCTGGCCAGGTCGACGGCGAGTCGATGTCTGTCTGCGAACGTGTCGGCACGGGCGTAGACGTCGATCATCGGCATGGTGTCAGCGCCTATCCCACCGACTCGGCTGCCCGCTCGATCAGATCGGCGACCTCCGACGGGTGCGACACCATCGACACATGACTGGCCGGCACCTCGACCGTGGTGGCGCCCATGCGGCCCGCGAACTGCCGTTCGGCGTCCGGCGGAATCGCTTCGTCGTCCTTGGATACGAGGTACCACGTCGGCTGTGACTTCCAGGCCGGCACCGACATCACGTCGTTGAACGCGGTCATGGCCAGGGCCTGTTGCACCGCGTACATGGCGTGCGCCTTGGCCGGTTCCACATCGGCGGCGAAGTGATCGACGAAGTCGTCCTCCGGCAGCCAGCCGAAGCCTTGCTCGTCGACGAACAGGTGGGCCAGCGCCGCCGACGGTGGCCCTTGGCCGAGCAGTGCGCCGAGCGACTCCCCTTCGTCGAGTCCGAAGGCGGCGATGTAGACCAGTCCGACCACATTGGGTGCGTCGGTACCCAGCGCAGTCATGATCTGGCCCCCGTACGAGTGGCCGACCGTGATCGTCGGGCCGGACTGGAACCGCAATACCTGGCGCAACCGGGCGACGTCGTCGGCCAGCGAGGTCATCGGGAACTGCGGTGCGACGACATGAAAGCCATCCGTCTGGAGGCGACGGATGACGTCGGTCCAGCACGAGCCGTCGGCCCATGCCCCGTGAACCAGCACGATGTTGGGTCGCTCGGTCACCTGTTGCTCCTTCCATCCGGCGTTACGGACGACGACCAGCGTCATTGCCGTGCCAGTCGGCCACATCGTCACGACGTGCGATGGCTTACGGGCCGAGCGGGTGCGTGATTCGATATCGCACGAACGAGTGATGCGATGCCGGTGGCTCCCAACGACGCTCGCTGTCAGCACCCGTCCTCGTCGGAGCTTGGGGGAATCGTGGTCGACACTCTCCCGGTGCGAGGGCGGGACGCCGAGCTGGACGCATTGCTCGCGCGGCTGGCTCGGCTGCGCAGCGGCTCGGGATGCGTGGTCGTCGTCGACGGGCCACCGGGGCTCGGTAAGACCCGGCTGTTACGGGAGGCATGGGCCGCCGCGATAACCCTTGGTATCCGCGGTGGCCACGGTATGGCCGACCCGCTGGATCGCGTGGTCGAGCTCGCGCCGATCCTGGAGGCGTTGTTCGACCACGACCCGCCCCTGTTCGACCGAAGCGAACTGTCGCGAGATCACGCGGCGCCTGAACATCGGTTCTGGCTGCTGCAGGACATCGAGGCGCTCCTCGAGCGGGCAGCGATGTCGGAACCGTTGGTCATGTGTCTCGACGACCTGCAGTGGGCGGACAACGGCACCGCAGCGGCGCTGCGCACGCTCCCCAGGCGGCTGGCCGGGCTGCCGATCATGTGGCTGCTGAGCACGCGGTCGGCCGGCAGTTCGCCACACATCGCCGCCACCGTTGCCGATCTCGTGTCGAACGGCGCCCTGCGGCTTTCGCTCGCAGCTCTTGACCGTCCCGCCGTCGAGCACATCGTGCGCGACCTGCTCGGGGCGACGCCGGACGATTCGCTGCTCCGCCTCGCTCAACGCACCGAGGGCAACCCGTTCTTGCTGGTCGAACTGATACGCGGACTGGCCGAGGAGAACATCGTCGAGGTACGCGACGACCGTGCCGTACTTGTGTCCGATCGCATGCCGACACGGGTCGGTGGCGACATGCACAAACGGCTCGCCCGCCTGCCAGAAGCCTCCAGTCATGTCGCCGTTGCGGCGTCGTCGTTGGGACGCCGCTTCACGGTGGCCGATCTCGCCACGCTGAGCGGGTTGCCTATCGCCGACCTGGCGCGGGTCGTGCAGCAACTCATCGATGCCGGAATCTTCACCGAGTACGACAACCGACTCGCCTTCCAGCATGACCTCGTGCGCGACGCGGTGCGCGGAAGCGTCCCGCTCACCATCCGCCGCGAACTTGACCGCCGCGGCGTGGACGTGTTGCTGGCGCGCGGCGCGCTGCCTGTCGAAGTGGCCACGCAGCTCGCGCACAGCGCGGACCCCGGCGACGAAATCGCTATCGCCACACTCGCCGCCGCGGCCGAGGACCTCGGCACGACCGACCCCGTCGCGTCTGCCGAGATCGCCGACAGTGCACTGAAGCTAACGGCGCTCGACCATCCGCTGCACGGCCCGCTCGTCGCGCGGCGCGCCGTATCGCTGTTTGCGGCCGGTCAAGGCGAGGAGGCCAAACAGTTCGCGGAGACATCGCTGCGCCAATCACTGACGAGCGAACACGAGGCGCAGGTCCGGCTGTCCATCGCCAGCATGTTCGTCCTCTCGCCGGACGTACGCGCGGACAACGCGCGCGCCGCACTCGACCTGGACGGCGTGCCTGCCGACATACGCGCGTGGCTCCAGGCGCTGGTGCTGCACAACCTCGTCGTAGCCGGCCGAACCGCAGACGCCACCGCGGTGGCACCATCCGTGCGCAGCGCCGTCGACCAGGACACGCGCCGGGAGGCGCGATTCGCTCTTCTCCTTGCCGAGAGCGGATTGTCCTACCAGCTGCTGGACTTCGCCCGGGCGCTGAGTCATCTCGACGCGGCAACGCACCGGGGCACGTCCGAGGACGTCCGCGCGCGACTGGAGCACTACTTCCGGTGCTGGGTCCTCGAAGCTTTGGACCGGTTCGACGATGCTCGTGCCATCGCGAACGCCGGCATCTCTGCCTCGCAACGTGATCACCAGGGTTGGGCGCTGCGCATCTTCGAGGCAGGACGCGGTATCCGCGAGCTGCAGGCCGGCCGGCTACCGGACGCAGCGACCGCACTCGAAGGGCAGTTCGAGCCGGCGAACGCGCAGTCCGTCGTGGGCATCATCGACGCTGCGACTGTCGGCGCGCTCGGCCGGTTGAAGCTGCATCAAGGCGACGAGCACGAGTTGCGGCGCGTAGAGCAGATCAGCGAGGTGATGCTGACGGCGAGCGCGCCCAGCGTTCGAAAGCACGCCGCTTGGTTCCTCGCGTCACGCGCGATGGCAATGGGCGACCCGTCGCAGGCGCACGCACGACTATGCGCGCTGGGAGTCGACAGGCGGCTGACGCTGTTCCCGCTGTTTCCCCATGACGTCGCGCTGGATGCGGACCTGGTCAAGATCGCACTCGCCAACGGCGACGAGGACCTCGTCGCATCAGTGACAGCCACCGTCGATCGACGCGCTGATCTGAACCCAGGCGTCTTGTCCGTGCAGGCGGCGGCTGCGCACGTTCGCGGCCTGCTCAAGAGTTCCAGCGCCGAGATCGCGGACGCCGCATCGCTGTACGACCGCGCAGGCCGTCCGCTCGGTCGCCTGTCGGCACTCGAAGACCTGGCCACACAGCTGCTCCACGAACACAACACCCACGCCGCAATCGAGCAGTACGACCGGGCTCTCGTCCTTGCTGCAGACATCGGCGCGTCGTGGGACGCCAGTCGAATTCGCAGTCGGCTGCGCGACCTCGGCATCCGGCGGCGTCTCGTGCAGTCCGACAGCCCGCGCATCGGGTGGGAGGCGCTGACTCGAGCGGAATCGGCAGTCGTCGATCTGGTGGTGGACGGGCGAACCAATCGCGAGATCGCCGAGAAGCTGTTCATCTCCCCGCACACGGTCAGCACGCACCTTCGGCACGTCTTCGACAAGCTCGGCATCCGATCTCGCGTCGAGCTGACCCGTGCAGCGACGGAGCGCGCATCGCACCGCGCGATCTAGCGGTGCACGCTCTGGCGCGTGAGCCTCATGCCGGCGTCGATCGAGTGATCAAGTGCCAGAGTTCGCGTGCGGCCGGGTTCGTCGGTGCAGGAGCCGCCGATACCGCACAGATCACCCAATCGATGGGACGTCCGCGTAGCGGCACCGTCCGCAACGCGCGCCGGCCGCTCGCGAGTGCCTCGGCGATGAGTGCGACGCCGAGTCCCGCGTCGACGAGGTCCAGAGCGGTCCCGGTGTCGTTCACCTCGAAGTGCACGTCGAGGGGTGTCCCGGTGCGTTGCAGAAACTGTTCGGTCAGACTGTGCATCGCCCAGCCCTCGCGGAATCCGACGAGTGTGCGGTCGCTGAGATCGCTCGCCGCAATGGCGCGCCGCTCAGCGAGTGGATCGTCCTCGCGACAGACGAGGACGAGCGGCGTGCGCAGCAACATGACCGACGCGAGTCGAGCATCGACGACGCCGGTCGGCCATGTGATGGCGATATCGAGGTCGCCGTCGGCCACCAATCGCTGCAGCGTTCGGGCCGGCGCGTGCCGCAGCCGAAGCTCGACGCCGGGATAGCGGCGACTGAAACGAGCGAGCGTCCGTGGCAGGTCGATCACCGTCATCTGCTGCATCACGCCGAGTGCGACCGTGCCGCGCTGCAGGCCGTGAACGGCCCGGACGGCGTCCGCGCCGGCACGCGCGGCAGCCAGTGCACGCCGCGCCTCGGGCAGCAGCGCCTCGCCGGCCGAGGTGAGCTGCACCCGTCGCGTCGTCCGCTCGAACAGCGGTTCGTGCAACTCGGATTCAAGCGAGCGGATCGTCGCGGACAGGCCGGACTGCGAGACGTGCACCTTCGCCGCCGCGCGGGTGAAGTGGCGCTCTTCCGCGACTGCGACGAAGTACTCGAGCGCGCGCAACTCCATTCATAGATCGTATTGCTTACTGTTATCGATTTCTTCTGTTTCACCACTGAATTGATATGTGGTCGGATCGGTGTTGACGCAATCGAGGAGGCCACCATGGCGCACCAGCGAATGGCACGAGACCTCGTTGCTGACCCGGCGCACGGGCCGTTGCCCTTGCTCATGCTCGGGTTGACCGTCGTGACGGGCATCGTCGACGCCGTCAGCATCATCGCGCTCGGCCGGGTCTTCGTCGCGAACATGACGGGCAACATCGTGTTCATCGGTTTCGCCGTCGCGGGCGCGGCCGGCTTCTCGCTCGCCGCATCGCTGCTCGGCGTGGTCGGGTTCCTGGTCGGAGCGGGCACGGGCGGGCGGCTCATCGGCCGGTTCGGGTCCGACCGCGCCCGGCTCGTCACTGCGGCTGTCGCGCTCGAGTTCGTCCTCTTCGCGGTCGCCACCGTCGTCGTCGCGCAGTCAGCACAACCGGTGCCGGCGGGCACGCGCGACCTTGCGGTCGTGGTGCTCGCGGTGGCGACCGGTGTGCAGAACGCGATCGCGCGGCGCCTGGCGGTCCCCGACCTGACCACGACAGTGTTGACGATGACGCTGACAGGGCTCGCGGCCGACGTCCGCTCTGGTTTGCACAACACCGCATTCGCACGTCGACTGCTCGCCGTCGCCACGATGCTGGGCGGCGCGGTGCTCGGCGCGGAACTCGTGCTGAACGACAACCCGGCCACCGCGCTGGGAGTCGGTACTGCGCTGCTCGCGATCATCGCGACCGCCGCATGGCAGACCACCCGGCACCCCGCTCCGTGGCGGACCACGACCACACCGACACCCGCCGCACCGGCGGCGAACGAAAGAGGCACGCGATGACCGCCGTCGAGATGACCACCGAACCAGCCATGCACGAGGTTGCCGAAGTCGAACCCGCACAACGCACGTTGAAGGCCAACTGGTTGCGCGACGTGATCCTCGGCGGCCAGGACGGGCTGGTCAACATCCTCGGGATCGTGCTCGGCGTGATTGCCAGCGGCGGATCCCAAACGGTATTGCTCGGCGCGGGTTTCGCGGCAGCCATCACCGAATCCATCTCGATGGGCGCCGTCGGCTATACGTCGACCGTCGCCGATCGCGACTACTACCGCGCGGTGCGACAGCACGAACTCGAGGCGATCGAAGCTACGCCGCAAGCCGGACGCGACGAGGTCCGCCGCGCGTACGCGGCGAAGGGATTCACAGGCCCGTTGCTCGACGGCATCGTCGACACGCTCACATCACGCCGCGACCGTTGGCTCACAACCGTCACCGACGACGTGCTGCACCTGCAGCCGGTCGAGACGCGCGACGCGCTGCGTAGCTCCGTCATCGTGACGATCGCGACGCTGATCGGGCACCTCATCCCGCTCCTTCCGTTCCTGTGGCTCGCTCGGACGCCGGCGGTGGTCGTCGCGATCGTCCTGAGCGCGCTCGTCCTCTTCGGGGTCGGCGTCTACTCCGCGAAGTCGCTCGTCGGCGACTGGAAGCGGAGCGGTCTGAAGATGCTCGTGATCGGCCTGGGCGCGGCAGCCGTCGGCTTCGCGATCGGGCACCTCATCCAGGCGACTACTGCGTAGAGCACGTCGCGACACGAAGGGAGTTTCCATGAAGGTCACAATTCTCGGCGCCGGACACATGGGTTCGGCCATGGCACTGCGGCTGCTCGATACCGGTCACGACGTGACCGTGTGGAACCGCGAGCCGACCGTGCTCGGTCCGCTGGACGACGCGGGTGCGACCGTCGCCGGTGACGTCGCGAGCGCCGTGGCAGACGCCTCTGTCGTGATCACGATGGTCACCGACGGCGCTGCCGTGCATTCGGTCGCGGAACGGATGCTTCCCGTCATGCCCGCCGATGCGGTCTGGGTGCAGGCGTCGACGGTCGGCGCCGAGTGGGCCGACCGGTTGCGCGCACTGGCCGTCGAGTACCACCGCGTGATGCTCGACGCGCCGGTTTCCGGAAGCACCGGCCCGGCACGCAACGGCACGCTCACCTGGCTCACCTCTGGGCCCGGCGACGCGGTTGACGCCGCCCGTCCGGTGCTCGACTCGCTCGGACAACGCGTCCTGATCGTCGGAGACCGGCAGGAGGCGAGCCGGCTGAAGCTGATTGTCAACGCATGGATGACCGCAGCCACGGTCGCGATGGCCGATGCACTCGCGGCGAGCGACGAGCTCGGCGTCCCCCGCACAGC
>DATGFB010000088.1:0-3644 GCA_035309605.1 Jatrophihabitantaceae bacterium | reverse complement strand
GAGCCGAACGTCGTCCGAGCCGCTCAGTCGTGACGCACGCGGCGTAGCCACAGTCGCAGCCCGAGGTCTTCGTCCTCGGTGCTGTACAGCCCGTCGTGTGGCGGTGCGCCCTCGGTGACCGTCTCGGCAAGCACCTCGGTGCGCAGCAACTCCTCGTTGGCGCGAATGGCTTCCGCGGGCGTTGGTGCACCGCCGACCTGCCACCACAACTCGATCCGGTCGGTGACGTCGAGACCGGCGCTCTTACGCGCGTCCTGGACGATGCGAACGACATCGCGCATCAGCCCGGCCAGGCGCAGTTCGTGGGTGAGTTCGAGATCGAGCGCGACCGTTTCGGCGCCCGCGCTCGCCACCGCCCAGCCCGATCGCGGCGTCTCGCTCACGACGACCTCGTCCGCGCCGATCGGCACCGCCGCGCCGCCGAACAGGATCGATGCCGTGCCGGCCGCAACCGCGGCGGCGAAGGTGCGCGGGTCCTCGGCCGCGATCGCCGCGGCGGCGTCCTTCGTCCCTGACCCGAAGCGCTTGCCGAGCGCACGGAAGTTCGGTTTCACGGTCACGTCGACGAGCTCGTCGGATCCGGCCGAACCGAGCATCGCGACGTCCTGCACGTTGAGTTCGACGGCGACCTCTCGGCGCAACTCGTCGGGCAGCGTCGTCCAGCCCGGCGCGGAGACGAGTGCGCGACCGAGCGGCTGGCGGGTCTTGACGCCGGACTCGGCCCGCGCCGCGCGGCCCAACTCGACGAGTCGGCGCACGACGGCGACCTGCGCGGCCAGCTCGTCGTCCACGAGATTCGCGTCGGCTCGGGGCCACGACGTCAGGTGCACCGAGTCGGGCGCGCCCTCGCCGGCGAACAGTGCGCTCCACACCCGCTCGGTGACGAACGGCACGAACGGCGCGAGCAGCCGGGTGAGGATCTCGAGACTCTCGTGCAGTGTGGCGAGCGCGGCCGGGTCGCCGTCCCAGAACCGGCGCCGGGAACGGCGCACGTACCAGTTCGACACGTCGTCGATACACGTGCTGAGCGCCTTGCCCGCACGGGCTGTGTCGAAGTCCTCGAGCGCGGCGTCGACCTCGGCCGCGACGCGATGCACTTCGGACAACAGCCAGCGGTCGAGTGACGTGCGCTCGCCGGCGGCCAAGGCGATCTGACGACGCGACCAGCCGTTCGCGCGGGCGTACAGCGTCTGGAACGACGCGATCGACCAGTACGTCCGGAGCACCTTCGAGGCGATCTCGTCGAGCACCTTGTGCCCGACGCGGCGGGCCGACCACGGCGAGCCGGCGCAGAGCATGAACCAGCGCACGGCGTCGGCGCCGTGCTGATCCATCAACGGAATGGGTTCGAGGATGTTGCCCAGGTGCTTGCTCATCTTGCGCCCGTCCTCGGCGAGGATGTGGCCGAGACAGAGCACGTTGCGGTAGCTGCTGCGGTCGAAGACGAGCGTGCCGACCGCCATCAGCGTGTAGAACCAGCCGCGCGTCTGGTCGATCGCCTCGCAGATGAAGTCGGCCGGGTAGGACGCCTGCGCCACGTCTGCGTTGCGGTACGGCGCGCCGAACTCCGCGAACGGCATCGAGCCGGAGTCGAACCACGCGTCGATCACCGACGGCACCCGGCGATAGGTGCCCGGCTCGCCCGGGCGGGTGAAGGTGATGTCGTCGACGAACGGACGGTGCGGATCGGCGAGCTGGGTGCCGCTCAACTCGGCGAGCTCGCTGAGCGAGCCGACGCAGATCATCTTCGAGGGGTCCTCGTCGTTGCGCCACACTGGCAACGGCGTGCCCCAGTAGCGGTCGCGCGACAGCGCCCAGTCGATGTTGTTGGCCAGCCAGTCGCCGTAGCGACCGTGCTTGATCGTGGGCGGGTACCAGTTGGTCGCCTCGTTCTCCTCGAGCAGCCGGTCCTTGATCGCGGTCGTGCGGATGTACCACGACGGCAGCGCGTAGTACATGAGCGGCGTGTGGCAGCGCCAGCAGTGCGGGTAGGCGTGCGTGTACGGCACATGCCGGTGCAGCAGGTCGCGCGCGCGCAGATCCTTGACGAGGACGTCGTCGGCGTCCTTGAAGAACATCCCGCCCACGAGGGGAACCTCAGGGCGGAAGTGCCCGTCCGGGCTGATCGGGTTGACGACCGGCAGGTCGTACTCGCGGCTGACCACGAGGTCGTCGGCGCCGAACGCCGGCGCCTGGTGCACGAGACCGGTGCCGTCGTCGACGGTGACGTAGTCGGCGAGCACGACGTAGTTGGCGTTGTCGACGGGCACGAGCTCGAACGGGCGCTGGTAGGTCCAGCGCTCCATGTCGCGGCCCATGATCACGTCGACGACCTCGACGCCGTCGCCGACCGCGGACTGCACCAGCGCCTCGGCGACGACATACGCGCCGTCCTCGTCCTCGGCGACGACGTAGCGCTGGTCGGGGTTCACCGCGACCGCGGTGTTGGACACCAGCGTCCACGGCGTCGTCGTCCATACCAGCAGGTCGGCCTTGCCCGCCCACGGTCCCGACGTCAGCGGGAAGCGGACGTACACCGACGGGTCGGTGACCTCCTCGTAGCCCTGCGCGACCTCGTGATCGGACAGCGTGGTGCCACACCGGGGGCAGTACGGCGCGACCCGGTAGTCCTCGACGAGCAGGCCCTTGTCGAAGATCTGCTTGAGCGCCCACCACACCGACTCGACGTACTCGGCGTTCATCGTCCAGTACGCGTTGCGGTAGTCGGCCCAGTAGCCCATGCGCTCGCTCATCGCCTCGAACGCGTCGACGTGACGTTGCACGCTCTCGCGGCACCGGGCGTTGAACTCGGCGATGCCGTAGGCCTCGATGTCCGGCTTGCCGGTGAACCCCAGCTCCTTCTCGACCGCGAGCTCGACCGGCAAGCCGTGGCAGTCCCAGCCGGCCATGCGCGGGACGTGGAACCCCTTCATCGTCTTGAAGCGGGGGAACACGTCCTTGAACACGCGGGCCTCGACGTGGTGCGTGCCGGGCATGCCGTTCGCGGTCGGCGGGCCTTCGTAGAAGATCCACGCCGGGCCACCGGCGGTCTGCTCCAGGCTGCGCTCGAAGACGCGGGTGGCCTGCCAGCCGGCGATCACCTCGCGGTCGACGGTGGGCAGGTCGACGTGCGCGGGCAGCGCTTGGTAGCCGGTGGAGTCGTGCAGATTGCTCACGACGGCCAATCGTAGTGACCGCTTCTGCACGCGATCTGGACGATTCCTGGACGTCGCTCGCGGATCGTGGACACCTGCCCGTCCCGCTCGAGCGAAAGAGTCGCTGCATGTCCAGTTCGGCCGACCTGCATGCACCGACCATGCCTGCAGGTATGACCTCGGACGAGCGGGCTGACTTCGAGCGGGACGGGTACCTGCTCGTGCGCGGCGCGCTGTCCGCGGACGAGGTGGCGTTCGCGCAGAACGCCGTGCTGCGCGCCCGCGACAAGGCCGCCGAGCGCGGCGAGCTCGACGCGCACGGCGCGCTGCACCTGCTGTCCGCGGTGACCTGCTGCCCGCCGCTCGCGTTCCTGCTCGACCACCCCCCGACGTTCCGGCTCGTGTGGTCGGTGCTCGGCTGGAACGTGCACGTCTACCACTCACACATCGACGTGCATCCGCCGCGCCCCGCCGCAGCACCGCACTGGG
>DATGFB010000087.1:0-2512 GCA_035309605.1 Jatrophihabitantaceae bacterium | reverse complement strand
CGGATCCGCAAGGTTCGTAGGGCACGTTACGCCGGAGGACCGACGATCGTGGCTCTTCGCAGTTTGTCGGCCGGAATCGCCCAGCCGCTGTCAAGCAAACGACGGTGCCCGGGTCATGGACCCGGGCACCGTCGTTTGAATTTCCTAGTGCGAGGCCGCGACCAGGTCCGGCACCAGGTTCGCGACATTCGGCGTGCCGAGTCCGGTGATCGGATCCCAGCCCGTCGAGGCCGAGTAGCCCGGCACGCTCGAGTCGGTCTGGTTGTTCCCGACCGTCACGTCGAAGAAGTCGTTCGCGTACTGCGTCGAGTTCGCTGCGACCTTGTAGAGCGCCGGGTTGATCAGCCCGAGGTCACCGCCGTTCATCTGGTCGGCGAGCGCCACGAAGCCGGCCCACTGCGGGCACGACAGCGACGTGCCGCCGATGTCGTACCAACCGGTGCTGCACGGCGTGCCGCCGCAATTCAGCCCGCCGTTGCCGTCGGGTGGGAGCGTCAGGTAGACGAGCCCGCCAGTGCGCGAACTGGCTTCCAGCGCGATGTCGGGAACGCCGCGCATCGAACCGATCGGCGTGCTGCCAGCGGGGAGCGTGCTTTGGTAGGCGGGCGTGCCGAACACATGGCTGAACCCGCCGCCGGAGTCGATCCAGCCGACCTCGGCCTGACCCGGGTTGCTGATGCAGTTCACCGGCGGATCGCCGCTGTCGACCACCCGTGACGTCGTGTTGGTCGGATCGGTGCACAGATACGTGCCGCCGACGCTGGTCACGAGCGGGTCGGACGTCGGCCACTCGACCGCGGGGAAGGGAATCACCGGCTGGGCGTTCGGACCGCCGACCGGAGACTTGCGCACCGTGGCCGTGCCGTTGTCACCGGACGAGGCGAGCACCGACACGCCACTAGCCGCGGCCGACACGAATGCGTGCCGCAGGTTCAGCAGCGACTGCGCACTGCCGAAGGCGTCCTCGGACGACCCGAAGCTCTGCGAGATGACGTCTGCCATGTGGTGGTCGACGACGTACTGCTCGGCGTTCATCATGTCCGGGAAGCCCTGCACGCCGAGCGTCTCGGCGGTCGGCGTCGTCACGAGAAGGATGTTCGCGCCGGGCGCCATGGCGTGCGCGGTCTCGACGTCGAGTGACACCTCGAGCGCCCACGCAGCCTTGCTCTCCTGCCCGGAGTTGTTCGCAGTGGACGGCGGCGCCTTGGTCGCCGGCGCGCCCTGGAAGTGGAACTGACTGAACGTCGGCATGCCGGACGTGCACGTCACGCTCTCCTCGCCGCACAGCGGCGGCAGCCCGAAGGCCTGGTCGTACACGTGCAGGTCGTGCGTGATGGTGTCGCTGCCGTAGCTGTCGACGATCGCGATCGTCACGCCCGTGCCGTCGATACCGTCGGAGTACAGCGGGTTGACGTTGTATGCGGCGCGCGTCGCCTGCGGGGCGAAGCAGCGCCGGCCGACCGAGAAGCACTGGGCCTCGGTGGGCGGCGTCGTCGACGTCGACACCTGCGCGTAGTCGCTGACGGTGGGGTGCATCCACACGCCTTGCGCGACTGCCGCACCGACGGACCCGCCGGCGAGCGACAGAGTGCTGAGGCTGAGTGCGCCGAGAGCCGCGCCTATGCGGCGCGGGCTGGATCTGAGCATGCATTCCTCCTGGGTGTTGGAGACGGCTGCCTGCAGTGGCCGGGCGTGTGTTTCCGCCGACCGAGCCGGACGCTAGCACCAACGCGACATATTGGGCAGATCCGTGCGGACCGGGACCGCCTTGTCGAGAACGCGGCGCCGGTTCCGTTCCTCGGTGTGAGGGCGGCACGATGGCTGCCACGGACACAAGGAGCAAGATCATGCCGAAGTACCTGTTGCTCAAGCACTACAACGGCGGCCCCGAGCCGTTGCCGAGCTGCGTACCGATGAGCGAGTGGACGCCGGACGAGATCACCGCGCACATCGCGTTCCAGCACGAGGTGGGCCGGATGCTGCGCGAGACCGGCGAGTTCGTCGATGCGCAGGGCCTCAGCACCGAGGGCAGCTACGTCCGCTACGGCGGGCCGGACGCACTGCCGGTGACGGACGGGCCGTTCCCCGAGGCGAAAGAGCTGATCGCGGGCTGGTACCTCGTCGACGTCGACAGCGAAGCGCGCGCGCATCAGATCGCCGCGTACGTCTCGTCCGCGCCGGGCAAGGGCGGCGAGCCGATCTACGAGTGGATCGAAGTCCGTCCCGTCATGGACGACATGCCGGCGACGTCCGACTGAGGTGCCGTGAACGACGCCGAGCTGCGTGAGCTCGTCCCGCAGGTGCTCGCCGTCCTCGTCCGCCGCGGCAACGACTTCGCGGCGGCCGAGGACGCCGTGCAGGACGCGCTGCTCGAGGCGCACCGGTCGTGGCCCGAGCATCCGCCGGAAGACCCGAAGGGCTGGCTCGTATCGGTCGCGACACGCAAGCTGATCGACGCATACCGATCCGATGTCGCGCGGCGCCGTCGCGAGGACGCCACGCTTCTCGAACC
>DATGFB010000086.1:0-9664 GCA_035309605.1 Jatrophihabitantaceae bacterium | reverse complement strand
ACCGCAGACGCGGCGACCGTCTCGACGCCGGCGATCGCGAACCGCGCCGACACACCCGAGCGCTGGTCGACCTGCGGTGCGTCGCGCACCGCGCGGGCGAAGCGCGCCACGACCTCGAGCAGATGCGCGGGCACGACGGGCGCCGCATGGTCGGCGTCCGTCCACAGCACGGCGGCTTCTTGCACGACGAGTTGCAGCTCGTCGTGCAGTTCCAGCGGATAGTGCGTACGCACCTCCGCGCCGAAGCGGTCCTTCAGCGGCGTGATGATGCGGCCGCGGTTGGTGTAGTCCTCGGGATTCGCGCTCGCGACGAGCAGCAGGTCGAGCGGCAACCGCAGCTGATAGCCGCGCACCTGGATGTCGCGCTCCTCGAGCACGTTCAGCAGGGCCACCTGGATGCGCTCGGCGAGGTCGGGCAGCTCGTTCACCGCGACGATGCCGCGGTTGGTCCGCGGCACCAACCCGTAGTGGATCGTCTCGGGATCGCCGAGCGTGCGTCCTTGCGCAACCTTGATCGGGTCGACGTCGCCGATGAGATCACCGACGGACGTGTCCGGCGTGGCGAGCTTCTCGCCGTAGCGCTCGCTGCGGTGCTTCCACGCGACCGGCAACAGGTCACCGTCGGTGGCGAGCATCGCGAGGCAGCGCGCGCACAACGGTGCGTAGGGGTGGTCGTTGATCTCGCAGCCCTCGACGACCGGCGTCCACTCGTCGAGCAGGCCGACGATCGTGCGCAGCAGCCGGGTCTTGCCCTGACCCCGCTCGCCCAGCAGCACGATGTCGTGGCCGGCGAGCAGTGCGCGCTCCACCTCGGGCACGACTGTGTCGTCGAAGCCGACGATTCCCGGAAGCGACGGCTGGCCCGCGGCGAGGCGGGCCAGCAGGTTCTGCCGGATCTCGGTCTTGACGCTGCGGTGGACATGTCCGCCGGCACGCAGGTCGCCGAGCGTTGCGATGGAGGGGGCCGTCACGAACTCGACGCTACGACCCGCGCGCAAGTGCCGCCAGGCGCGAGCCCGGGTCAGTACTGCAGATAAATGTCTTGCGCCATCTGCACCAGGGCCGGGTCGTTGGTCGGCGTCGGCCCGGCCAGGTACCAGATGTCGTAGATGTTCACGCCGGTGTCCTGCGACAGCGTCTTGAACGCGTCCGGCGATGGCACGGACGCCGGCCCGCTCGGCAACCGCCAGCCTTCGCGCATCAGATCGTTGACGTTTCCGGTGCCGTCCGCTTCGACGAGCTTGCTGAACGCGGCGGCGTTGTCGTAGAGGTGCTGGGCATCAGACCCCGGCACGTCGACCGCACTCACCGCGAAGCCGACCGCCTTGCCGTTGACGGACGTCGTCGCGAGCTGACGCGTCATTCCGCGGCACGGGTGCGTGGTGAGAAACGTCGCGACCTGGCCGTAGGCATGGTCGGCGCACGTCACGTCCTTGACCTCGGCCCAGATCTCGAGCACATAGTTGTGCCCGTTCGAGCTCACCGTCGCGGTGCGCAACGGCTTGGCCGGCACCGGATGCGTCGAAGCGGACGCAGAGCTGCTCGCGCTCGATGACGCCGGCAACGTGGTCTGCACCACGGTCGGCGTGGGGAGCGACGACAGCACCGGAAGCGTCGTCGGATTCAGCGAGGGATTGGCGTGCCCGGCCGTCGTCTGCCCGCACGCTCCGAGCAGTGCGATGCTCGCCGCGGCGACCGCAACGGCGAGCCACCGTGCCCCTCCCCGGTCTGACATGCGGGCAATGGTTGCACGCCCGCCGGCACGGCAACGTGTCAGGCTGTGCAGGTGACGGCGAACCGCCGCGATACCGGAATCGACGCGCTCGACGCCCGGCTGCTGCACGAGCTGGTCGCGGCGCCGCGCGTCGGCGTGCTCGAACTGTCGCGCCGGCTCGGCGTCGCGCGCGCGACCGTCCAGGCGCGACTCGACCGGATGGTCAGCAGCGGGGTGATCGAGACCTTTGCGCCCACGCTCGATCCGGAAGCTCTCGGCTTCACGGTCACCGCGTTCGCGACGCTCGAGATCCGGCAGGGACGAGGTGCCGACGTGCTCGCGCACCTGCGCGAGATCCCTGAGGTGCTCGAGGTGCACACGATCACCGGGCAGGGCGACATGCTGTGCCGGGTGGTCGCGCGCTCGAACGACGACCTGCAGCACGTGCTGAACCGGGTGAACCAGTTCGACGAGATCGTGCGTACGTCGACGGTCATCGCGTTGTCGAATCCGATACCGCACCGGGTGTTGCCGCTCGTCGACTGACCCCTGGTCAGCCCGGGTCAGCCGGAGAACGGACGGGCCGAGACGAGCGTCACCTTCATGGTGCGCCCGGTCGGCGTCTCGTACTCGACCGTGCTGCCCTCGGTGGCGCCGGTGAGCGCGCGGCCCAACGGCGAGGCCGCCGAGTAGACCTGCACTCCCGCGGTCTCGGTCTCTTCGCGCGACCCGATCAGGAACGTCTCGACGTCGTCGTCACCCTCGAAGCGAACCTCGACGACCATGCCGGGGCCGGCCATGCCGTCGCTGACCGGTGCCTCGCCGACCTGAGCCACCCGCAGCAACTCCTGCAGCTGTCGGATGCGGCCCTCCTGCTTGCCCTGCTCCTCGCGCGCGGCCTGATAGCCGCCGTTCTCGCGCAGGTCGCCTTCTTCGCGGCGGGCGTTGATCTCGCGGGCGAGTACGGGCCGGTGGGCGATCAGCTCGTCCAGCTCGCGCGACAGGCGGTCGTGCGCGTCCTGGGTGAGCCAGGTGACGCTTGCGTCGTCGGTGGTGGACACGGGTACTCCAGGTCGAAACGGTGGCCGAAAGGGCGGTCAGAACAATCTGGGACGAAGTCCCGAACGTAACACCGCGACACGGCTGCGGGCCAAATCGAAAGCGCGATCAGGGACAATGACCAGGTGAGCAACCCCGCCCAGCTGCGCCTGATGGCCGTTCACGCCCATCCGGACGACGAATCGAGCAAGGGCGCAGCCACCATGGCGCGCTACGTCGACGAAGGGGTGGACGTGCTCGTCGTCACCTGTACGGGTGGCGAGCGGGGCAGCATCCTCAATCCGGCGCTCAAGGATCGGCCGGAGATCGAGGCGAACATCGCCGAGATCCGGCGCGCCGAGATGGACCGGGCCCGGGCGATCCTGGGGGTCAAGCAGAGCTGGCTCGGCTTCGTGGATTCGGGTCTGCCCGAGGGCGATCCCCCGCCGCCGCTACCCGAGGGCTGCTTCGCACTCGTGCCGCTGGACGAGGCGATCGCCCGGCTCGTCGCCGAGGTGCGCCGGTTCCGGCCGCACGTCATGACGACCTACGACGAGCAGGGCGGCTACCCGCACCCCGACCACATTCGTACGCACGAGATCTCCGTCGCGGCGTTCGACGCGGCGGCCGACCCCGACGCCTACCCCGACGCCGGCGAACCGTGGCAGCCGCTGAAGCTGTACTACGACGTCGGCTTCAGTGCCGACAAGATGCAGGCGCTGCACACCGCGATGATCGCCCGTGGACTCGAGTCACCGTTCGAGGAGTGGCTGCAGCGCCGGTCGCAATGGCTCAAGGACCGCCGTCCGCCCAAGATCACGACGCGCGTCACGGTCGGCGATTGGTTCGAGCGCCGCGACGCCGCGTTGCTGGCGCACGCGACGCAGGTCGACCCGAACGGCTGGTTCTTCTCGATGCCGCTCGCGATCCAGCGCGAGGTGTGGCCGACCGAGGACTTCGAACTGGCGCGCTCGCTGGTCGACTCGGCCATCCCCGAGGACGACCTGTTCGCCGGCGTGCGTGAGACGGTGTCGAGGTGAACGCGCTGCACCTCGCCGTCTACCTCGCGGGCGAGAACCAGAAGTCCGGGCCGATCGGCTTCGCGGTCATCCTCGTGCTGTGCGTGGCCTGCTACTTCCTGTTCAAGTCGATGTCCAAGCACCTGCGCAAGGTGCGCGAGCAGTACCCGCCCGATGCGGCGGAGGGCGAACCCGACCAGCCGCCGGCGCAGCCGCCCGTCGAGCAGCCGGTCCCTGACGATCCGGGAACGCCGAGCACCTGACCGCGGTGTCGGACGCGTGTGCTGAGGTGAGGACGTGCAGGTCACTCGCGAGCAGGTGATCGCCTACCGCATCGGCGCGCAGCAGCTCGACCGCTCCGCGCGGTCCGCGAACGCGCTGGCCGTGCTCGACATCGGCGTCCAGGACTTCGCGGTGCATCCCGCACTGCTCTCCTTCGACGCACGGCTCGCGGCGCCGCCGAAACCGTCCGGCATCGGGCCCGGCACCTCGATCGCGCTCACCTGGTCACTGCGCGGCGCGCCGCACCTGCACCGCCGGCGCGACCTCGACGCGCTCGCGGGCGCGCTGTGGCCGCTGTCCGAGCAGGACGCGGCGGGCCGGCTGAACGAGACCGGGCCGAGCGTCGCACGGGCGGGCATCAGCGCGCTCGACCAGTGGCTGACGGCACTCGACGCGATGCGCGCGGTGGTGAGCACGCCGACCGCCAAAGGCGCCGCGTCGACGGAGGTGACCCGGCGCATCCCGAAGGCGATGCGGCACAACTGCCGGGCGTGCAAGACCGCGCACATCTCCGACTCCGCGATGCGCACGGTGGCACTCGCGGCGGGCCTCGAGATCGAGCCGAACACCTATCCGCCGGTGCTGCTGCCGCGTCCGAAAGCGAGACCGGTCGACGCACCGGACGTGCGCGCGCTGCGCCGGTTAGTCATCGCGTACCTCACGTTGCTCGGCCCGGCCGCCCCGGCCGACGTGGCGGGCTATTTCGAGGTGCGCGCCGCCGATCTCAAGCAGGCGTGGCCGGACGATCTGACCGAGGTCCACGTCGACGGCAAGAAGGCCTGGTTGCCCGCGGCCGCGGCGGACCAGCTCGCGCGTGCCCGGCCGAAGGACGTCGTGCGGCTGCTCGGCCCGTTCGATCCCTACCTGCAGGCGCGCGACCGCGACGTGATCGTTCCCGACAAGGCGGCGCACAAGACACTGTGGCCGGTGCTGGGCCGTCCCGGCGTGCTGTTCGTCGACGGCGAGGTCGTCGGCGCGTGGCGGCCGAAGGCAAGCGGCACGAAACTCACGCTCACCGTCGAGGCGTTCGCGCCGTTGCCCGAATCGGCTTGGCGGCGCGTCGACACCGAAGCGGGCCGCGTGGCCGCCGTGCGCGGAGCGACGGACGTGACGGTCGTCCGCGCCTAGATCGCGAACGGCGCGCGCACCAACAGCTCGACGTTTCGGTCGGACAGCGCGCCGCGCTTGCCGTCCTCGGTCGGCGTCTCCGCGTCGCGTTGCCAGTCGTTCATACCGAGCTCGCGCGCCAGCGACGCGAGTTGGATCGGGCCGGTCGGGTTCAGCGGCCAGGCCGGGGGAGCGGCGTGATCGACGATCGTGCCGAAGATCGACAGCGTGCCATCGCCGTTGCTCACCAGCTCGACGATGCGCGCCTGCTGCGGCCAGTCGATGTGCGACGCGGTGTTGATCTCCCAGAAGCCGCCGCCGACCGCGGCGGTCGCGGCGCGTGAGTGCGCGATGACGGTGTTGCGGTGCGTGTGCCCGTTGACCCACAACACCACGTTCGGGAATTGCAGCAGCAGTGCTTCGACCTGCGGGCCGAGCACACGATCGATGCCGAGCGGGTTCGTCATCGTCGCGATCGTGTGATGGCTGAACAGCACGATCACCTTGTCCGAGCCGCTGCCGGTGACCCACGAGCCGCTGGTGCTGAGGTAGCGAGAGCTGTTCGCGAGCAGCTGGCTGTTCAGCCAGTTGAACTGAGTGCGGTCGATCGAGCCTTCTGAGTAGCCGTCGGGGTTGCAGGTGTCCAGGACGATGCAATGCACGTCCGGCGTCGGGTCGAACGTGTAGTAGGCCGTGCCGGCGTTGACGTTCGTCTGCGTGTAGCCGTGTCCGACGGGCGTGCCGGTGGTCGTGAAGTGCTCCTCGACCGTCTGGCGCAGCGTGAGCAAACGGCGATTGCGATCAGCGTGCACGAACTTGACGGGCCCGGCGGTGAGCAGAGTCTGCAGCGCGGCCGGGTCGCCGGCGGCGAAGGCGGTGACCAGCGCCGTCTCGTCGATGCCCGTCGGCAGGCCGTACACCTTGTAGTTGCCGGTCGCGATCGCGCCGAGCAAGCCGAGCGCGGGCGCGTTGCCCTGCACCAGGCCGTCGTGGTTGCCGAAGGCGGTGTACCACGGTGACTTGAGTCCCGTGGTCGCGAACTGCGCACGGCAGCGGGTGAGCAGCCCGGGCACGGTGGGGAAGCCGTACGTGCCGCGCGCCTGATCGACCGTGCCGAACAGCGGCGTGCCGTCCGGATGCCAGTAGTGCGGGTCCTTGTCGTCGGATCCTCCGACGCCTTGCCACTTCGTGAAGTCGCCGGAGTCCGGACGCACCGTCGTGTGCCCGTCCAGGATGTCGATCTGCCAGCGCAGCTCGTTGAACTGCGTGTTGTCCACGTTGTCGCCGGTGCACATCGTGAAGTCGACGGCGCGACCGGTGACCGGCGCGCCGGGCAGCGCGTTCAATGCACGCACCATCGACTCCGCGACCTGCGCGGTCAGCATCTCGTTCGGTCGGTACGCCGCCGCGAACCGTAGCGATGACGCGCCCGGTGACCCGGGGTCGTTCAACCTGTCGAGGAACTCGACGCGAGCGGGTGACTGCGCGTCCAGGATGTGCATGTCGGTGAGCTGGTTGAGCGCGAGCAGCGGGGTACGCGTGCCGGCACCGCGCGTCGCGCCGCCGAGCAGATCGCCGCGCAACAGCGACGGCTCGCCCGGCCCGACGACGACCTTGCGGTAGCCCTTGGCGTTCGGTGTGCCGTGCAGCAACGTACGGGCGAGCGTCGTGCCGGCGGGGTGCACCGGATACGTCGGCCCGGCCGCACCCGCGGGCGAGCCGGGGCGGATCAGCGATCCGGCCGCCGCGGCACCTGCGGCCGCCGCGCCCATGCCGAGCAACCTGCGCCGGCTGATGCCCTCTGGCGTGCTGTCGTCACGATGCTTGCCCACGGGACCCCCTCGCCTCGATCGCCGTCTCGACCGCGACGAGATTGACACGGGCTGGAGGGTGCCGCCATTCGAAAGTGAACGACGCGTGAATCGGTCCAGGTCAGTCGGCGTCCGGCCGGCCGCGAGCCGCCTTGATCCGGGCGCGCCGGCGCTTGGCCTCGAGGCGGCGCTCCTGCGCGGCACGGGTCGGCCGAGTCGGCCGGCGGGCGGGCGGCGGGGGGGCCAGCGCGTCGGTGATCAGGTTCGCCAACCGCGTGCGTGCGGCCATCCGGTTCTGCAGCTGCGAACGGTGCTCGGACGCGACGATGGTGATCGCGCCGTCGACGATGCGCCCGGCGAGCCGATCGAGCAGCCGCGCGCGCTGCGACTCGCTCAGCGCGCCGGACGCAGCGATGTCCCAGCCCAGTTCGACCCTGCTGTCGGTCGTGTTGACGCCCTGGCCGCCCGGCCCCGACGCGCGGCTGAACCGCTCCAGCAGTTCACCGGACGGGACGACCAGACCGTCGGGCATGCCTCGTCCCGGTTTCAGGACGAGATCGGTCACAGCTCGGGCTGCGACGCCTGCACCTCACGCATCCACGCGACGATCTCGTCGGGGTCGCGCGGCAGCGAAGCTGACAGGTTCACCGGCGCGCCGTCGGTGACGACGATGTCGTCCTCGATGCGCACGCCGATGCCGCGCAACTCCGCAGGAACGGTGCGGTCGTTGACCTGGAAGTACAGCCCGGGCTCGACGGTGAGCACGTGCCCGGCTGCGAGCGTGCCGTCGCGGTAGGCCTCGTCGCGGGCGCGGGCGCAGTCGTGCACATCGATGCCGAGCATGTGCGAGACGCCGTGCAGCGTGTACCTGCGGTGCAACTCGGCACCGGGACGTTGCAGGTCGGCCGAGCACGAGACGTCGGCCGGAACGGGCAGCACGCCCCACGAGTGCAGGTGATCGGCGAGCACCCACTGCGCGGCGCGGTTCGCGGCGAGGAAATCGGCACCGGCCTTCACCTCGGCGATGCCGGCGTCCTGCGCTTCGCGTACTGCGTCGTACACGCGCCGCTGCACCGGGGTCCATTCGCCGTTGAGCGGCATCGTGCGCGTGACGTCGGCGGTGTAGAGCGCGTCGGTCTCGACGCCCATGTCGGCAAGCAGCAACTGCCCGCTCTGCAGCGCGCCGTGATTGCGCCACCAGTGCAGTGTGGTCGCGTGCGCGCCCGACCCGACGATCGAGCCGTAGCCGACCTCATTGCCCTCCAGTCGCGCGCGACGCCAGAACGTGCCCTCCAGCCAGCGCTCGCCGCGAACGGGACGGTCGAGCACGCGGGGGATCTCGCGGACGACGTCGGCGAAGCCGCGCGCGGTGATGTCGCACGCGTGTTGCAGCCGCGCGATCTCCCACTCGTCCTTGACCAGGCGCAGTTCGTCGAGCACCTGCGCAAGGTCGCCCTCGCTGCCGCGCGGCAGCAGTGACTCGACGTCGGGATCGATGCCGGAGAGCACCACGGCATCGGTGTCGGAGTAGCCGGCCAGGTCGTCGCGCAGTGCGGCGCGCGGCCGCGCGTCGATCGCGAGAACGCGCCCGGTGTCGGAGACGCTCGGCACGTTGCCGACCCACACGCCGCCGTGCGATCGGCTCGAGAAGTACCCGAGCTCGCCCGGCTGCGCGTACTCGGCGACGTACAACGTGGCGGTGTGACCGGCGCGGTCCGGCGTGAGCACGAGCACCGCGTCGGCTTCGGTCTCGCCGGTGAGCCAGGTGAACGCGGTCTCGGCACGGAACCCGTACTGCGTGTCGTTCGCGCGCACCTTCAGCGAGCCGGCCGGGACGACGACGAGGCGGCCCGGGTAGTGGGCGGACAGTGCGGCTCTGCGGAGCCGGGTGTAGGGCGCGACGTCCGGTTGTGCTGAATGCGGCATCGGCGGCGCGGGATCCCAGTCGCGCGCGATCGACTCCTTGAGGGAGTCGGCCATGGGCGCGTCGTAGTTGTTGGAGTCGTCGTTGGTGGACTGGCCCTCGGGCGCGATGTCGTCGCCGCTCATGCGCCAGAGTCTATTTCGACAACACCTCGAAGCGGATCCCTTTCTGCTGCAGGCGAGCAAGCAGGGCCTCGCCCATCGCGGCGGCCGGCGTCACTTGCCCCGCAGTCTTCGGCAGGTCGTCGAACGCGAGCGCCAGCGCCGACTCGGCCAGCATCTTGGCCGTCTCGTCGTAGCCCGGGTCGCCGCCGGAGACGCGCGTGACGACCCGGCGTCCGCCGCCCTCGCCGACGAACGTCACGGTGAACCAGCTGTGGGCCCGTTTCTCGGCGGACGGTCCCGCCCCTGGTTGCACGACACGCCGCTGTATGACGCGCCGCGCCGGCGGTACCTGCGCGAGCCCGATCACCGCGGCCGCACCGCCGATCGCGCCCAGCGCCGTCGGCAGATGCGCGACCGACACGAAGTGCGAGTAGCGGAAGTCCGGTCCGTACCGGTCGACGGCGCGTGCCGACCGGGCGACGACCTGCGGATCGATCGTCGGCAGCGGCACCGCCCATCCGTCCTCGACGGGATTGCGGTGCAGGCGGCCGGGCACGGCACGTGCGTGTCGGCCGGCGGGCGGCACCTCGAGCGCCTTGCGCTCGCGAGCGGCGTGCATGTTGGCGCGCGGGCGCGAGAACGCGAGCAGCGCGGAGGCGGCCGTG
>DATGFB010000085.1:0-2068 GCA_035309605.1 Jatrophihabitantaceae bacterium | reverse complement strand
GATCAGGTCGGGTGAGGTCGCCAGCGGCGTGTCGGCGCGGGTTGACCCGGAGGCGAGACGTCCGAGCTCGATCGGCGTGATCGTGAGCCATTCGTCGCTGCGAACCGCGCGCGAGGTGCCGATCTGCAGACCGACCGGGTGGGCCGGATCGACGCGAAACGATTGGATTCCCATCGACGAGGTCGTCGCGCCGGTCAACGTCAGGAGTAGATACGCCGCGATCGCGATGACGGGAACATGGCCGAGCCGACGCAGCACGCCCAGGGCGAACCCGGCCGCTGTCGTGCGCAGCGGCTGCACGGCACCGTCTGCCGCGGTGTCGTCAGCCAGTTCGACGTGGGTGTCGGCTTCCGGTGCGATTCCGTCGTGGTGCGTCACGCCGTAGCCCTCACCAGTTCGTCCAGGACCGCTAGGTGCTTGCCCACGACGCTGTCCATGGTGAAGTGCTGCCGGACCAGTTCCTGCCCTTCGCGTCCCACCCGGCGTGCCGTCTCCGGTTCGGTGAGTGCGGTGATCAACGCGGACGCGAGGCTGTCGACATCTCCCGGCGCGACGAGCCAGCAGTTCTCGCCGCTGCGCAGCTGCACGCCGCCGAAGTTGTCCGGCCGAACGGCGGCGACGACCGGTACTCCCGCGGCCATCGCCTCGAGGCTCGCGGTGCCGAGCCCGTAGCCCTGCAGATCGTGGGATTCAACGGTTGCGGCGGCGAGGTAGTCGCCGATCTCGTGGTGCGCGACGGCGCCCACGATGACGAGCATGTCGTCGACACCGAGTTCTTGCGCGCGCGTCTCGAAGCGGTCCACGAACACCCGGCCGACCACGAGCACCTTCGCGTCCGGAACGTGCGCGCGGATCTTCGGCAGTGCCTCGACCAGCGTCAGGCGATCGCGCATCTGGATGACGTGCCCGATGGACAGGATCACCGGGGTCGTCGCCGTGAGCGCGTGGCGGTGCCGGACGGCCCCGGCGTCATCGGATGCCGGCTCGGCCAGCACTCCGACCGGGATGTCGACCTTTCCGCCGATGGCGCGCCGGTATCGCTTCGAGATGTACTCGTCCATCTGCACGTCCATGACGACGAACGTCGGACGGAAGCGGCGCAGTTGCGGCGCGACGACCATGAAGTCGAGCATGCGGAACAGGCGCGAGTAACTCGGTGTCGGGCTCTCCAACCGGGTGTGGACGCTGAGCAGGACGGGCACGTCGTTGCGGGCGGCCCATGCACCGGTAGCCCAGGTCAGATCGAAGAACTGCCCGTGCTGGTGCAGTACATCGGGCCGGAATGCGTCGAGTAACTCGGCGATGCGCCGGGGCAGTGAAGGCCGCAGCGTGAACGAAATGTCGAAGCTGATGGCCAGGCGCGTCGCTGGCATGGTCAAAGCCTGGATCCGGAAGATCTTCAGACCGTCGCGCTCCTCGTACGCGGGCGCGTCGCCATAGGTCGCGGTCAGCACGATCACCTGGTGGCCGGCCGCGGCGTACGCCATCGCAAGCGAGTGCGACAGGTGCGCGCTGCCTCCCGTGCGCGGCGGGAAGAAGTTGTTGACGACCGCGATGCGCATCAGCCGGCGGGCTCCCGCTCAGTCGCTGCTTCGAGGTCGACAGCGCCGTCGTGCACTACGGCTCGGCCCACTACGCGAGCCGGGACGCCTGCGACGATCGCCCCGGCAGCGACGTCCCGCGTGACGACCGCGCCGGCCCCGACGATGGCCCCGTCACCGATGGTCACGCCCATCTGGATCACGGCGTTGGCTCCGACGAAGACGCGGTCGCCGAGGCGCGTCGGGGCCCGGTCGACCTCCGGGTACGTGCGGCCGCTCACGCAGCGCTTGGCCGACGAGTGCGTGTAGATCTGCGCACCGCACGAGATGTCACAACCGGTGCCGATGTGCAGCCCACCCGAGCCGTCGATCACGGTGAACGCGCCGATCCACGTGCCTGGCCCGATCTCCGGCTCGCCGATGATCCAGGCATGCGGGTTGTAGGGGTTCGGCGGCAGCGCGTCCATCACGCGCCGATCTCGGTGCGGACCAGGTCGATCATCCCTTCCTTCACCGGAATGGTCGGC
>DATGFB010000084.1:0-2713 GCA_035309605.1 Jatrophihabitantaceae bacterium | reverse complement strand
ACTCGCACGCAGTTCGGCCGGCCGATCGGCGGCTTCCAGTTGACGCAACGCAAGCTGGCGGAGATGGCGGTGTCGCTGCAGCAGATGCAGCTGACGGCGCGGCGGCTCGGCGAGTTGAAGGACACCGGACGCGCGCAGCCGAAACACATCAGCTTCGGCAAGTTCGCGAACGTGCGCGGCGCACTGGAGATCTGCCGCGAGGCACGTTCGATCCTGGGCGGCAGCGGGATAACGACGGAGTACCCGGTGCTTCGGCACGCGGTGAACCTCGAGACGGTCTACACGTACGAGGGCACGCACGAGGTGCACACGCTCGTCCTCGGCCAAGAGCTCACGGGCCTAGACGCCTTCCGGTAGCTCGGCGAGCCGTTGCGCGAGGAAGTCGCGCTCGACGGCGTTCTCGGTCAGCAGCAGTGCTTCTTCGTATGCCGTGCGCGCGTCTGCCGTGCGGCCGAGGCGGCGCAGGAAGTCGGCGCGTGCTGCCGGCAGGTAGGCGTAGCCGGCGAGCTGCGGCTCGGCGAGCAGCACGTCCATTGCGCCCAAACCCGCTTCGGGTCCGTCGGCGAAGCCGATCGCGACGGCCCGGTTCAAGGCAACGACCGGCGACGGCCACAGCTGGACGAGGATGTCGTAGAGCGCGACGATCTCGCGCCAGTCGGTCGACTCCCACGACGGCGCCTCGGCATGCACCGCGGCGATCGCAGCCTGCAGTGCAAAGCGGCCGGGCGGCTTGCGGCGAAGCGCGACGCGCACCAACGCGGCGCCCTCGGCGATCTCGTCGTGGTGCCAGCGCGTGCGGTCCTGCTCGGCGAGCAGCAACAGTTGCCCGCTGACGTCGACGCGAGTGTCGCGGCGTGCGTCGGTGAGCAGCAGCAACGCCAACAACCCTGCGACGTCGGCGTCATCGGGCAGCAATGCGTGCAGCATGCGCGCGAGATCGAGGGCGCGTTCTACCAGATCGAGGCGGATCAGGTCCGCGCCGGCCGGTGCGGTGTGCCCCGTCGTGAACAGCAGATGCACGACGGTCAGCACGGCGTCGACGCGTTGCGGCAACTCCGCGGGCGCCGGCACGCGGTACGGGATGCGCGCCGCGGCGATCTTCTTCTTGGCACGCGTGATCCGCGCAGCCATCGTCGGTTCGGCGACGAGGAACGCACGCGCAACCTCAGCCGTCGACAGACCGCACAGCAGTCGCAAGGTGAGTGCGACCTGCGCCTCTTGGGCGAGCGCAGGGTGGCAGCAGGTGAAGACGAGCCGCAATCGGTCGTCCGGGAAGTACTCGGGATCGGACGGCGGTTCGGCCTCGTCCTCGACGAGCAGTGGCAGTGCGCGACTGAGCACGGCATCCCGGCGAAGTAGATCGAGTGCGCGCCGTCGCGCCACCGTCGTCAGCCACGCGCCCGGTTTCAGCGGCACGCCCGACTCGGCCCATGCCGTCAACGCGCGTGCATATGCGTCCTGTACGCATTCCTCGGCAGTGTCGAGATCACGCGTGACGCGCACCGTCGCGGCGAGCACGAACGCCCACTCGCGACGGTGCGCCTCGGCAACGGCTACCGCTACCGCAGGTGCGGTCAGCTGAACACCATGATCGGGCGAACCTCGACGCCGCCGAAGCGCGCCGGGACCTGCTTGGCGATCTCGATGGCCTGATCGAGATCGGCAGCCTCGATCATGTAGTAGCCGCCCAGCGCTTCCTTCGTCTCCGCGAACGGACCGTCGGTGACCGTCTGGCCACCCGCGCCGTCCGAGCGGATCGACGTCGCCGTGGACGTGGACTGCAGGGCTTCGCCGCCCTTGATCGCGTCGGCGTACTTCTGCCCGAACACCCTGTGCTCCTCGGACACGGTGTTCCACACCCGCTCGCCACCCTGCGCATAACCGGCTTCGTCCTCGTAGATGAGGACGAGGTACTGGGACATGTCGAATCCTCTCGTCGATGTGGAGGATGGCCCGCGGCCCGGGCCACCGCATTTACGACGGACGGCGGGCGCCCGGATCGACAGCAGCCTAAGAGCACTTCCGCAAGATTGGCCATGTGCCCAGCGATTTGGCCTCCCGCGGCGGCGATCCGCAGCACCCGGGCCGGTATCGCAAGTTCTAGTCCAGCGGGTGATCGGTGTCGCGTAGGGCGACGAGCGCGTCGGCGTACATGCGTGACTTGATGACACCGAGCGTCGGGCCGGCCTTGCCGGCGAGCGCGCGGGCCATCTCGATCGCGGACGACAGCACGTCGTCCTCATGCGCGACCGCGTCGACGATGCCCGCATCGAGCGCTTCGCTCCCGCCGTAACGACGTCCGGTCGTCATCGCTTCGTGCGCTGTCTTCTTCGTGAGCCGGGACTGGATCAGCGCGGACATGCCGCGCGTGAACGGAATGTTGATGTCGACTTCGGGGAAGCAGAAGTAGCCGCGGTCGGCACGCATGACGCGGAAGTCGTGCGCAAGTGCGAACATCGCTCCTGCCGCGAAGCAGTGCCCCTGAATTGCGGCGACCGTCGGTACCGGCAGTACGAGCGCGCCGACGAACAGCGCGTGCGCGTCGATCACGTAGGCGTTGAATTCGTCGGTGTGCTGTGACAGCCACTCGAGATCGAGGCCGTTCGAGAAGAACTTGCCGGACGCTGTCGTCACGAGCGCACGCGGGCCCTCTGCCGACTCGATGGCGGTGAGGTGCTCGCGCATCTCGGAGAGCCAATCCGGGTGGAACCGG
>DATGFB010000083.1:0-2733 GCA_035309605.1 Jatrophihabitantaceae bacterium | reverse complement strand
TGCCGTCTCTTATGCGTGGCAAACACCGCCAAGCACGTCAAAAGCCTCGATCGAGCACGGAAGTAGTGACAAATGTCAGCCCTGCTCGCGCACCGCGCGCAGACCCTCCTTGAGCGAGCCCATGGTGGCGAGGACGGCCGTCGGTTCGTAGCCGCAGTGCGCCATGCAGTTGTTGCACCGCGGGTCCTTGCCGCGCCCGTACGCGTCCCAGTCGGTGGTGTCGATCAGCTCGCGATAGGTCTTCGTGTAGCCGTCCGACATGAGGTAGCAGGGCCGCTGCCAGCCGAGCAGTGAGTAGGACGGAATCGCCCACGCAGTGCAGTCGTAGTCGACCTTGCCCTCGAGGAAGTCGAGGAACAGCGGCGAGTGGTTGAGCCGCCAGCGCTTGCGGTTGCCGTTCGCGAACGCCTTCTTGAACAGCTCGCGCGTCTCGGTGACGCCCAGGAAGTGGTCCTGGTCGGGCGCCTTTTCGTACGCGTACGCCGGCGACAGCATCATGCTGTCGACCTGCACCTCGTCGTTGAGGAAGTTGAGCACGTCGATGATGGTCTGCGGCGTGTCGGTGTTGAAGAACGTCGAGTTGGTCGTGACGCGGAAACCCTTCGCCTTCAGGAACTTGATCGCCTCGATCGCCTCGTCGAACACGCCCTCCTTCGCGACAGACTCGTCGTGCCGCTCGCGCAGCCCGTCGATGTGCACCGCGAACGAGAAGTACGGCGACGGCGTGAAGTTGAACTTGTCCCAGCGCTTGCGGATGAGCTCCGCGTTGGTACACAGATAGACGTACTTCTTGCGCTTGATGAGCGCGTTGACCATCTCGTCGATCTGCGGGTGCATCATCGGCTCGCCGCCGGCGATCGACACCATGGGCGCGCCGCATTCCTCGATCGCCGCGACGGCCTGCTCGACCGGCATGCGCTGGCGCAGCACGTCGTGCGGTTGCTGGATCTTGCCGCACCCGTTGCACTTGAGGTTGCACGCGTACAGCGGCTCGAGTTCGACGATCAGCGGGAACTTCTCCCGTCGGCGCATCTTGTTCGAGAAGAGGTACCAGCCGATGCGGGCGCCTTGACGAAGTGGGATGGGCATCAGCCGGCAACTCCTCTGGGAAGGGTGAACGTGAGGTTCTCCTCCGCCACCGTCCGTTCGACAACATCGACTTCGCCTAGTTCGCGCAAGGTGGCCACGAGTTCGTCGACGAGTCGCGGCGGCGCCGATGCGCCTGCGGTGATGCCGACGGTGCGTGCATCGCGCAGCCACCGCGGCCGCACGTCCGTCGCGTCCTCGACGAGATACGCCTGCGTGCCCGCAGCGCGCGCGACCTCGACCAACCGCAACGAGTTGGACGAGTTCTTGGAGCCGATCACGAGCAGTAGGTCGGACTCGGGCACGATCGCGGCGACGGCGCGCTGCCGGTTGGTCGTGGCGTAGCAGATGTCATCGGTCGGCGAGGACTCGATCGCCGGGAACCGTTCGCGCAACGCCTGGACGGTCGTCGCCGCGTCGTCCACGCCCAGCGTCGTCTGCAGGACGTACGCGACGCGGGACGGGTCGTCGACCTCGACCGCGGCCGCCTCGGCGGAGTCCTGCACGAGCTTGATGCGTCCCGGCGCCTCGCCGAGCGTGCCCTCGACCTCGTCGTGGTTCGCGTGCCCGACGAGCAACACAGTCGCGCCGCGCGACACGAACCGCTTCGCCTCGGTGTGCACCTTGGCCACCAGCGGGCAGGTCGCGTCGATGACGTTGAGCCCGCGCCGGTCGGCCTCTTCGCGCACCGCCGGTGCGACGCCGTGCGCCGAGAACACCACGGTCGTGTTGTCCGGCACCTCGTCGAGCTCGTCGACGAACACCACGCCCTGCCGTTGCAGACCCTCGACGACGTGGGCGTTGTGCACGATCTGGCGCCGCACGTAGATGGGCCGCGGGTAGCGCTGCAGCGCGATCTCGACGATGTCGATCGCGCGTTCGACGCCGGCGCAGAACGAGCGCGGGCCGGCGAGCAGGACGCGCCGCGGCCCGGCGGCTTCGGCCCACGTGCGCAGCGCCGGTCCGGTCTGGTGCAGCACGCCCAGCGCGCGTGCTCCGGCCGGTACCGTGCGCAACCGGGCGATCGGTGTGTAGGCCGTGTCGACGACGACACGCACGACCGCGACCGGAATGTTGCCGGGCATCGCACGCACAGCGCGCACGATCGCACTCGACTCCATGTCCACCGCGATCGCGCCGGTGGCGAACAGCCGTTCGCGTTCGGCGCTGTGCGTTATGACGTGGTCGGTGCTGACGATCGGTCCACTGCGCACCCGCAGCCCACGGGCACGCAACTCGGCGACGAGCGGCGCCGCGGCGCGCAGCACGGTGCGCGAGGTCGCGTCGCGTACCTCGGTCGCGACGACGATGTCGCCCGCGCGCAGCGACGGGTCGAGCCCGCCGGCGACTCCGGCCACGGCGACCGCGTCAGGCGCGATCTCGGCGAGGCGCGGCAACCAGCGCTGTACGCGCGCAGGTCCCATGCCGCATCGTTCGAGGACCGTGTCGGCCCCTACGCTGCCGTGCAGCGCCGTGTACTCACTGCGCAACGCTGCCACCATCAGTAGCCGGCTCATCCGTCGTCACCCCCGATCGCCGCAACATAGCGACCCAGCGCACTCACCGGGAACACCAGGCGATACATCTCGTAGTTGATGTAGAAGTCGCCCGGGAATCCGGTTCCCGTGTAGAGGTCTTCGTCCCAGC
>DATGFB010000082.1:0-4459 GCA_035309605.1 Jatrophihabitantaceae bacterium | reverse complement strand
CTGCCCGGCTGGCGCACGGGAGCACCTGCGGGAAAGCTCACCGACGAATTCTGGATGCGATTCACCGCCGACGAAGACGGCTCACGCCGCGAACCTGATCCGATCGCGCTGGCCGCACTCGTCGACATGGCGACGCCGCCGGTGATCGACCTGGGGGAGCGCGGCTCTACGACGATCGAACTGTCCGTGCACGTACGCGCGTTGCCGGCTGTGGGCTGGCTCGCGTGCCGCGCGTCGACGCGCCACGTCATCGACGGCTATCACGACGAGGATTTCGAGATCTGGGACTCGACCGGGCGACTCGTCGCGCAGTCGCGCCAACTGGCGCTGCTCGCCAGTCCGCGCCATGACGGCGCCGTCGACCCGGCGCACTCGTGAGAGTCGCGTTTCGCCCACGTTGATGCAAGGGTGTCCGGGTGAATGTCCTGCTCATCGGCCCGCCCGGTTCCGGCAAGGGCACGCAGGGTGAGCGGCTCGCCGAGCGGCTCGGTCTCGAGCACATCGCCGCCGGCGACGTCCTACGCGCCGAGGTCGCGAACGCGACAGCCCTGGGCCGACAGATCGAGGGCATCATGGCGCGCGGCGATCTCGTGCCGGACCAGGTCATCCTTGGCCTGCTCATCCCGAAGGTGCTCGAAGCTGCCGAGCACCGCGGCTACCTCCTCGACGGGTTCCCGCGCTCGGTGGAGCAGGCGGTCGAGGCGCGCAAGCTCGCCGAGCAGGCGAACGCGAGTCCGCACGCGGTCATCTACCTCGACGCGCCACGCGACGAGCTGGTGCGGCGCATCCTCGCGCGGGCGGCGATCGAGGGACGATCCGACGACAACCCCGAGACGGTGCACAACCGCCTCCAGGTCTTCGACGAGGCGACGCGCCCGCTGATCGACTACTACCGCGAGCGTGGCCTGCTGCACGTCATCGACGCGGCGCAAGACGCGGACAAGGTCACGGCCGCGATCATCGCCGCACTCGGCGGCGACTGACGTTCGTCACGCCTCGACGCCGGGCAGGTCGCGCTTGACGACCTTGCCGGCGGGATTGCGGGGCAGGTCGTCGATGAACTCGACCTCACGCGGCACCTTGTAGCGCGCGAGGTTCGCCTTGACGTGCGCCTTGACGCCCTCGGCGTCGATCGACGCACTCGGTGCGCGCACGACGTAGGCACGCAGCCGCGCACCGAACTCCGGGTCCGGGATGCCGACCACGGCTGCGTCGTCGATCTCGTCGTGCGCCATGAGCAACTCCTCGATCTCGCGTGGGAAGACGTTCTCGCCGCCGGACACGATCATGTCGTCGTCACGTCCGTCGACGAACAGGCGGCCGGCTGCGTCGAAGTGCCCCACGTCACCGGTCGACATCAGCCCGGCGATCGTCTCCTTGTTGCCGCCGCCGGTGTATCCCTCGAAGTGGATCGAGTTGCCGACGAAGATCCGTCCGCTCTCGCCGGGCGGCACCGGGTTGCCGTCCGCGTCGAGCAACTTGATCGTGGTTCCGTACGGCGGGCGGCCGACCGTGCCCGGCGCAGCGCGTAGGTCGGCCGGTGTCGCGATCGTGGCATAGGCGACTTCGGTCGAGCCGTAGAGGTTGTAAACGACGTCACCGAGCAGGTCCATCGTGCGGGTGGCCAGCTCGGGTGACAGTGCGGACCCGGAAACCGCGATGATGCGCAGCGCCGACAGGTCATGTTCGTCGAACTCCTCCGCGCCGGCGGCGAGCAGTCGCGACAGCAGGATCGGTACGGTGATGAGCGCATCGGCGCGGTGATGTTCGAGTGCTGCGATCGTGAACTTCGGGTCGAATCGGCGGGTCATGACGAGCGTGTTGCCCAGACCGAGCGCGATGGACGAGCTGAGCAGGCCCCACGCGTGGAACGCAGGTGCGGCCAGCACGACAACGCGCCCGGCCCGCATCGGAATCTTGGACAGGTAGCCGCCCGGAATCACCATCGACAGCGCGAGGTCACGCGGCGCACCTTTGGGCGTACCGGTCGTGCCGCTCGTCAGCAGCACGATGCGCTGCTTGCGAGACGGACGCGGCGGCGGCGCCGGATCGCCGTCGGCAGCGAGGTCGTCGAGCGTGCGCGGCGCCGGGCTGTCGGCATCGGTCCAGGCGAGCACACGGTCCAGGGGCGCTTCGTATGCGCCCGCGATCGCCTCGAACTCGGCGTCGTGCACGAGCACGGCGACCTCTTCGCGCTCGCACACGTCCACGAGCTGCGGACCGGCGAAATCGGTGTTGAGCAACAGCGTGCGTGCGCCGAGCTTCGCCGCCGCGAGGATGGCTTCGAACAGGCCGCGGTGGTTGCGCGCGAGGATGCCCATGCTCATCCCTGCGGTGAAGCCGTCGTCGATCAGCGTGTTCGCGATCGCGTTGCTGTTCGTATCGAGTTCCCCGAACGTGATCGGACCGCGCTCGTCGATGATGGCGATCGCCTCCGGGGTCGTCGCCGCGGCCAGCGAGATCGCCGCCGCGACCGGCCCGTACGCCTCGAGGGATCGGGCCACGCCGAGCATCCGCTGCGGCGAGGCCATGGCCACGGACGGACCCCGTGCCTTCAGCAATGTCGCCGCGAACCGCGCCTCGGTCGTCGCTCGCCCGACCAGTTGCAGCGCGCCTGCGACGATGTCCATGTCTCCGTCCTACCAGCCGGTGCCCGGCTCGTCATTTGCCTGCGAGCTATGCCATACGGCGATATACTGATCGGTATAGTGCTGATCGGTACAGTCCTAGCGGAGTTGATGCCGTGCCCAACCCCTTCCATTACGGCACCCCCGTGTCGGGAGACCAATTCACGGGGCGAGAAGCCGAGCTGCGCGCTCTCGTCGGCAGGATGCGCGACGGCATCAATGTCGTGGTGGTTTCTCCGCGCCGATACGGCAAGACCTCGCTGCTGCACAAGGCCGCCGCGACCGTCGAGCGCTCGGGCGGTTCGGTCGTCACGGTGAATGTGCTGCGCTGTCGCGACCTCGGCGCGCTCGCGGGTCAGCTGCTCAGCCAGATCTATCGCGTGCGGGGCGGCAGCTGGCACCGACTCCGGCAGGCAGTGCCCGAGTTCCTGCGTCGGTTCCGCATCGTTCCGTCGGTGACGTTCGCGAACGACCAGCCGAGGTTCACGTTCTCACCGACCCTGTCCGCACTCGACGCGGACGCCGTCATCGCGGACGTCTACGCCACCCTCGCCGAACTCGCCGAGAAGCGCCCAGCCGTGCTCGTCCTCGACGAGTTCCAGGCCGTGCTCGACCTCGCCGCACACCTGCCCGCGTTGTTCAAGGCCCTCGCTGACGAGCACCCGGCGGTCTCGCTCGTGCTCGCCGGCTCGAAGCGGCACTTGATGGAGGGGCTGGTCGTCGCGCGAGACGCGCCGCTCTACGGAATGGCCGAACACCTCGCGCTCGACGTCTTGCCGCACGACGTGATGCAGACCTTTCTGATCGAGCGCGCGAAGGCCGGCGGCAAGACGATGCGCGCCGAGTCGGCCCAGCTCATCGAGGAGTTGGCCGGGCCGGTCCCCAATGACATCCAGCATCTGGCGTACGAGGTGTTCGACGTGGCCGCCAAGACGATCACCGAGCAGGACGTCCGCGAAGGACTGCGTCTGGCCGTCGAGCACGAGGCCGGACTGCATGCCGACCGCTACGAGGCGCTGTCGCCGGGCCAGCGCCGGGTCGTCGCCGAACTCGCGCTCGAACCGTCGGCTCACCCGCTGTCGGCCGCGTTCGTCCAGGCGGTCGGCCTGGCCAACAGCTCCTCGGTGCGCAAGGCGCTGGACGCCCTGGAGGCCGCCGAGATCGTCGAATCCCGCGACGGCCGCTACCGCGTAGCGAACCCCTTCTTCGCCGCCTGGCTGCGCCAATGAGAAGTGGGCAAGCAGCTGAGCCCCAATTCACGCCCGGCCTAGTTGATCACGCGATGGTCAAACACCGGAGCGAGAAAGTGGGCAAGGGGGGAGTTGAACCCCCACGTCCTTACGGACACACGGACCTGAACCGTGCGCGTCTGCCATTCCGCCACTTGCCCTGAGGTGGGGTTGAGCCCGGCGGCAACGGTAGCACGATGCATACGACCGATTTGGGCGGCGGCCAGGTGCCGCCCGATAGACTCCACCCCGCGCTTTTCGGCGGTATCACGGGGTGCAGCCTGTGCCTCGGTCCCGACCGCCGCCCCGGACTGGAGGACGACGACGTGAGCCTGGCCCAGCGGTTCGAGCGCCGCCTCGAGGGCCTCGTCGGCGGCGCGTTCGCCCGAGTGTTCAAGGGGCAGGTCGAGCCGGTCGAGATCGGGACGGCGTTGCAGCGCGAGGCGTCCGACAAGCGCAACGTCATGGGCAACGGCCAGGTGCTCGCGCCGAACCGGTACCGGGTCACCTTGTCGACATCGGACTACGAGCGCTTGTCGCCATGGGAAGTGCAGCTGACGAACTCGCTGGCCGAGCTGGTGCAGGAGTACCTCGACGAGAATC
>DATGFB010000081.1:0-8837 GCA_035309605.1 Jatrophihabitantaceae bacterium | reverse complement strand
TATGCATGTGCATTTAATGCGCAAGCATAAAATGCGGATGAAAATTATGCAGAGGAAGGTGTAGGATGCCGAGCGTGGCGACGACCAAGGCGAACAGCGGCTCGGTCAGCCGGCCCGCGCCGCGCGACGGGCAGGAGGAGGACCTGGCCGCCGCATGGCACGACCTGATGGGCAACTATCACCGCATCGCCATGGCCCTCGATCGTGAGCTCCTTGCCCGCCACGACGTCACGCTGAGCGAGTTCGAGGTGCTGCAACAGTTGCACGACGGCGACTGCGGCGCGGTGAAGATGAACGAGCTCGGCGAGCGCGTCCACCTGACCCAGAGCGCGCTCTCGCGCCTGATCGCGCGCCTCGAGCGCGACGGGCTCGTCACGCGCACGATGTGCGAGGACGACAGGCGCTCGGTCTTTGCGCAGATCACCGCCGACGGGGCGAAGCGCTACACCCAGGCGCGTCCGACCCAGCGCGGCGTGCTGCGCGAGCAAGCCGCGGCGGAGTGCGTACAGCAGACCGACGCGCTGCGCACCGCCGTCCAACGCTGACGGCCTCGATTGTCCCGGGAGCCTCGACAGAATCGAACGAGTGTGCGATTCTGAGCAGTGTCGGACTGCCCTGAGCCCGGAATTCTGCACGCTGACCTCGACTCGTTCTATGCGAGCGTCGAGCAGCGCGACGACCCCTCGCTGCGCGGCCGTCCGGTGATCGTCGGGGGCGGCGTCGTGCTCGCCGCAAGCTACGAAGCGAAGGCGCACGGCGTACGCACCGCCATGGGCGGACGGCAAGCGCTCCGCCTGTGCCCCGACGCGGTCGTCGTCCCGCCGCGGATGTCGGCCTACTCCGGGGCCAGCGACGCCGTGTTCGCCGTGTTCCGTGACACGACGCCGATGGTCGAACCGCTGTCCATCGACGAGGCGTTCCTGGACGTGCGCGGGCTGCATCAGTTGCGGCCGTCACCGGTCGAGATCGCCATGAAGCTGCGGGCGCGCGTGCGCGCCGAGGTGGGTCTGCCGATCACCGTCGGTGTGGCCGGCACGAAGTTCCTCGCCAAGGTCGCGAGTGCGGTGGGCAAACCCGATGGGCTGCTCGTCGTGCCGCACGGCCGCGAACTCGAGTTCTTGCATCCGCTGCCCGTCCAGCGACTGTGGGGCGTGGGCCGCGTGACCGCCGAGAAGCTGCACGCGCGTGGTATCTACACCGTCGCTGACGTCGCCGACCTCGAGTCGCGCTCGCTCGTCTCGATTCTCGGACCGGCTGCCGGGCATCACCTGCACGCGCTCGCGCACAACCTCGACCCACGTCCTGTCGTCGTCGGCCGGCGGCGCCGCTCGATCGGCTCGCAGTCCGCACTCGGCACACGGCGGCGACTCACACCGGACGAGCTGGACGCACGCTTGCTCTCGCTCGTCGAACGAGTCTGCCGTCGACTGCGCAGCGCGAAACGGTTGTGCCGCACTGTCGTGCTGCGAATGCGATTCGACGACTTCGCCCGCGCCACGCGCTCGCACACGTTGCCCGGCCCGACCGACGACACGGCCGCGGTGCTCTTCGCGCTGCGCCTGCTGCTCGACAACTGCGCGGGATTGATCCGCGAACGTGGCATCACGCTCATCGGTGTCACGCTCGCGAATCTCGACGACGCCAAGTCCCTGCAACTCGAGCTGCCCTACGCCCGGCTCGACAGCCGGTCTCTCGACGGCGTGGTCGACCGAGTGCGCGACAAGTTCGGCAGCGCATCGCTGACGAGAGGTGCGCTGATCGGCGTCGATCCCGGATCGACGGTGCCGCTGCTGCCTGATTAGTCAACCTGAACTATGCTCAGCCCTATGTCCGCGACGCGACTATTGGTGCTCGGTGCGATTCGCATCATGCAGCCGGTGCACGGTTACGACGTGCGCCGCGAGCTGCTCACCTGGCGACTCGAAGAGCTCGCGAACGTCAAGCCCGGTTCGATCTACAGCGCGATCCGCACTCTGGAAAAGGACGGCTGCATCGCGGTGCACGCGCAGGAGTCCAACGAGCGCCGTCCAGAACGCACCACGTATGTGCTCACCGGCGAGGGCGAGAAGGAGTTCCAGATGCTCCTTCGCCAGTCGTGGTGGACCGTCACATCGCCCACGTTTCCCCTGATTCCAGCGCTATGTTTGATGAAGTCGATGCCGCGTGAGGAGCTGGTTGCCGCGCTTCAGGCGCGGGTCGCAGCGCTCGAGGCACAGCTTGCGTCCGCCTCGTTCACCCGCGCGACGATCGCGGACGGCGCGAGCGGTGAGAACGGTGAAATTCCCGAGCACGTCCGCGAGATCTTCGACTACGTTACGGGTTGCACACGTGCCGAGATCGATTGGGCGCGAGGCTTCCAGAAGCGGCTGCGCAGCGGCGCGTACCGCTTCACCGGCGAGGAGGGCATGCCCGGACTCGGGCCGGGTATCGGCGTTCGTGCCGCGCGCGGTCTGTGAACCGAATAATCAAGATTGACTAGTGTCGGCCGGGTCTGTCAGGCTGCGCGCATGACTTCCTCCATGATCGACGCGCGCGCGCTGGCCCGGAGCTTCAAGACCAAGGCCGGGCTGGTCGAGGCGGTGCGCGGCATCGACCTCGGCGTCGCCGCGGGCGAGATCGTCGGACTGCTCGGCCCGAACGGCGCGGGCAAGACGACGACGCTGCGCATGCTCACGACGTTGTTGCTGCCGACGTCCGGCACCGCCACCGTCGCCGGCTTCGACCTCGTCAGGCAACCACGCGACGTGCGTCGCAACATCGGCTATGTCGCGCAGGTCGGTGCAATGCCGAGTGCCGGCACGGTTCTGGGCGAGGAACTCGTCACGCAGGCGCGGTTGCAAGGCATGTCGAAGTCGGACGCGGCCGCGCGCCTGGTCGACCTCGCCCCGCGTCTCGACCTGGGTGGTCTCGAGCGCCGTGCACTGCTCGAGCTGTCGGGTGGTCAGCGACGGCGCTTCGACATCGCGCTCGGCTTGATGCACGGGCCGCGGCTGGTGTTCCTCGACGAACCGACTACCGGCCTCGATCCGCAGAGCCGCGCGAACCTCTGGACGCACATCCGCTCGCTGCGCGACGACCTCGGCGTCACGATCCTGCTCACGACGCACTACCTCGACGAGGCCGACGCACTCAGCGACCGCGTCCTCGTCATGGACGGTGGACGGGTCGTCGCCGATGACACTCCGGACGCGCTGAAGGCGCGCATCGCGGGCGACATCGTCACGCTCACGATCGCCGGCGCACGGCCCGACGACTTGGCCCGCGGCGCGCATGCAGCGCGCACCGCGATCGCCATTCGCGAGGTCACGGTCGCCGACGACGACATTCGCGTGACCGTCGACGACGGCAGCGTGGCGGTGGCGCCGCTGCTTCGCGCGCTCGACGTCGCCGGGTTGGCGCTGGCGTCGGTCACGGTCACCCGCCCCACCCTCGACGACGTGTTCCTGACCCTCACCGGGCACTCGCTGCGCGAGGGCGGGCAGGGCGCACCGCCCACCGCCGAATCCGACCCCACGTCGGCCACTGTGGCCGCGACGCACTGAAGGAGCTCGACCGTGCTTACCGAGACGCTGGTGATCTTCCAGCGACAGATGAAGATCTTGCTGCGCAACCCGGTCTGGGTCTTCTTCGGGCTGACCCAGCCGATCATCTACCTGGTCCTGTTCGGCCCGCTTCTGAAGGGCGTGTCCGGCGGCGGCCTGGGCGGCAACAACTCGTGGCGCATCTTCGTGCCCGGCCTGCTGCTGCAACTCGCGGTGTTCACCGCGGGCTTCGCCGGTTTCGGCATCATTCAAGAGCTGCGCGAAGGTGTGATCGACCGGCAGCGCGTCACGCCGGCGCGGCGGGCGTCGCTCATTCTCGGTCGCACGCTCGGCAACGTCGTCACGCTCGGCGTGCAAGGCACGGTGCTCGTGCTCGTCGCACTGCCGTTCGGGCTACGCGCGTCGTGGGGCGGTGTGACGTCTGCGATCGTGGTGATCTGTTTGCTCGCGATCGGTGTGTCGGCTGCGTCGTACGCGATGGGACTCATCCTCAAGGACGAAGACAGCTTCGCGCCGTTCATCCAAGGCGTCACACTTCCGTTGCTGTTGCTCTCGGGTGTGTTGCTGCCCATGTCGCTCGCACCGTCGTGGTTGCGCCACACGTCGCAGGTCAATCCACTCACGCACGTCGTCGACGCAACGCGTGCGCTGTTCCGCGGCGACTTCGGTGACAACGATGTGTGGATCGGTGCGCTCGTCACGATCGCACTCGGCGCGGTGCTCGCGTGGTGGGGCACGCGCACGTTCCAACGTCAAAGCGCATGACCGCTCTGTGATCCGGACGGCCTTCGGCCATCCGTCACCAAGCTCGATCGGCTCGGTCGTGCGAGCGAGTTCGCGCGCCGCTCGCCTCAGTCGGTTGTGGACGAAGCGGTGGACAACAGGTGGACAACGAACGTTGTCCGGGGACAACCGTGCACGTTCTGTGGACATGTCTGTGGACGCCGAAAATTGTCGGAAAGAATCTTGCAAAGCCTCTTGTGCAAGCTGTTCGCGGCCCGCTAGAACTACGTCACCGCTGAAGCGGGGAACCGAATCCGAAGGAGACTTCGGAGGGATCCGGAAGAGATTCCGGGTGGCACAACGGCCGGGCAACCGGTCGAGGTGATCGGTTCGTGAAAGCCGGGAAACCGGTGTACGCGAGCTGATTCGCGACAGTCGGGCAACCGACTGAGGCGACCAGTTGCTCGAGGTAAGCGGTCGGTCAGGCAACGCGGGCCCGCCGAGTCCTCGGTGGGTGGTGCAGCCGGGTCGTCTTGGGGCCCCTCCATCTCATACATGGAGGGGCCCCATCCATTTTGGGGCACACCATGCACCAAACCCGGTATTGACACGGTGTGCCGTGTCGCACGTGTGCGCGTCATCGCGTTCCGCGCGCAGTGCTGTGTCAGCGATGTGGTTCGCGAAGTGCTGACGCGCTAGTAGCGACGGCAGGTCAACGACGCGGTTGCCGCCGTCGGCAGGGCCAGCTCGGCCCACACCTGCTTGCCCTCGCGCACGTCGTCGACGCCCCAGTCGCGCGCGAGCGTCGCAACGATCTGCAGGCCGCGGCCCGACTCGTCCTGCGGGCCGGCGTGACGTCGCCGCGGGACGCCGGGCGCATCGTCTTGCACCGCGACGCGCATCGTGGAGCGGTGGAACGCCAGCGTGAGCCGAGTGCGATTGCCACGTGCGTTGTAGGCGTTGGTCACCAGCTCACTGGTGACGATCTCGGCGAGGTCACGCACCTCGTTCAGTGACGTGCTGTTGCCGAACGCTGCGGCGGACTGCTGTGCGACGAAGCGGCGCGCGTGCCGTGGCGTCAGCACATCGCACGGGTAGGTCTGCGTCGCCTGCCAGCACATCGCCGTCGATCCCCTCCGCAGCACAGCATGCCCCCCGGCCGGTCGATTCATGCCACCGGCGCGCGGAGAGGCGCGCAGCGGCTAGCCTGCGTCGCGTGGCTGCGCCGCTGGACGATGACATCGACCGGCGCATCGCGCTGCTGCTGATGGCCGACGGCCGCACCACGCTACGCAGCCTCGCCGACGCGACCGGACTGTCGGTCTCGGCGGTGCAGGCGAGGGTGCGCCGGTTGGAGACCTCCGGGGTGATCCGCGGCTACGCCGCAAACGTCGACCCGGAGGCGATCGGCCTGCCGTTGGCCGCGCTCGTCGCGGTGACGCCGCTGGACCCGGCGTCCGAGTACGACATCCCCGACCGGCTCACCGGGCTGAGCGAGGTGGAGAGCTGCCACTCCGTCGCGGGCGAGGACAGCTTCGTGCTCTTCGTCCGCGTGGCGACACCGTCCGCTCTCGAGGAACTCATCCGCGAGATTCGCCGCCGGGCGAACGTCTCGACGCGGACCACCGTGGTGTTGCAAACCTTCTACGAACGGCAGGCGCGTCCACCGGAAAATATCCGGTGATCTAGGCAAGACACCGGAGAATTTCCGGTACGATGTGCAGCATGATCTCGGTACGTCCCGTCTCGTTCCCTGACCTCGTGCCTGCCGAGGTGCATGCCGTCATCGGCCGGCACATGCTGGCTGACGGTTTCGAGTTCGTGCTCGACCTCGAGGCATCCCGCGGTTCGACACTGGTCGACGCGCGCGACGGCACGGCATACCTCGACCTGTTCACGTTCTTCGCCTCGTCAGCGCTGGGCATGAACCATCCCGCGCTCGCCGGCGACGCGGAATTCCGTGACGAGATCGCGCGCGCCGCGGTCAACAAGCCGAGCAACTCCGACGTGTACAGCGTGCCGATGGCCCGCTTCGTCGACGCGTTCGCACGCGTGCTGGGTGATCCGGCGCTGCCGCACCTGTTCTTCGTCGACGGCGGCGCGCTCGCGGTCGAGAACGCGCTCAAGATCGCGTTCGACTGGAAGAGCAGGTGGAACGAGGCGCACGGCATCGACCCGGCGCTCGGTACCAAGGTGCTGCACCTGCAGAAGGCGTTCCACGGCCGCAGCGGTTACACCATGTCGCTCACGAACACCGACCCGAACAAGGTCGCGCGGTTCCCGAAGTTCGACTGGCCGCGCATCCCCGCGCCGGCGATCAACGGCAGCACCGACGTCGAGGCGGACGAGCGCGCGGCTCTCGCAGCTGCACGAGCTGCGTTCGAAGCCAACCCGCACGACATCGCCTGCTTCATCATGGAGCCGATCCAGGGTGAGGGCGGCGACAACCACTTCCGGCCGCAGTTCCTGCAGGCGATGCAGTCGATGTGCCGCGAGTTCGATGCGCTGTTCATCGTGGACGAGGTGCAGACCGGCGTCGGCATCACCGGCACCAACTGGGCCTATCAACAGCTCGGCGTGCAGCCGGACGTCGTCGCCTTCGGCAAGAAGACGCAGGTGTGCGGTGTCATGGCGGGCGGTCGCGTCGACGAGGTGCACGACAACGTCTTCGCCGTTCCTTCGCGCATCAACTCCACGTGGGGCGGCAACCTCACCGACATGGTGCGCGCGCGACGCATCCTCGAGGTGATCGAGTCCGACGGGCTCGTGGCACGCGCCGCGGATCTGGGCACGTATCTGCTCGACGGTCTGCGCGCACTCGCTGCGCGGCACATCGCGGTTACCGACGTGCGGGGTCGCGGCTTGATGTGCGCGTTCACGCTGCCGACGGCGCAGCTTCGCGACGAGGTGATTCGCCGGCTGCGTGTGGACGAGCACGTGCTCGTGCTCGGCAGCGGCCCGACGAGCATCCGCTTCCGTCCCGCCCTGACGGTGACGTCCGACGAGCTCGACCGAGCATTGGCGGCGATCGGCCGCGTGCTCGCGTCCGTCGTCGGCTGATCCCGATGCCCGACGTCGTCACCTGGCAGCTGCGGGCTGCCTTCGCCCGGCGGATGGCCGACGTCTACGGCCGTGAGGTTCCGGCCTACACCACGCTCGTCGACGTCAGCGCAGCCGTGAACGCCGACGTGGTCGCGCGCGACGGCGCGCTCGCCGAGCGGCTCGGCTCGCTCGAGCGAGTCACCGCCGAGCGGCACGGCGCGATCCGCGTCGGCACACCAGTCGAAATGCGCCAGGTCGCCCACGTCTTTCGCGCCTTCGGCATGCATCCGGTCGGCTTCTACGACCTGCGCGACGCGGCGAAGGCCGCCGTACCCGTCGTCAGCACAGCGTTCCGGCCCGTCGACGCGGACGAGCTCGCGCGCAACCCGTTCCGCATGTTCACGTCGCTGCTCGTCACCGACGACCGCCGTTTCTTCGACGCGTCATTGCAACAGCGTCTCGACGCGTTCCTCGCGCGGCGCACGCTGTTCCCGCCGGAGCTGATCTCTCTTGCCGACCGCGCCGTCGTCGGCGGGGGACTGGACTTCGACGACGCCGCGCGGCTGCTCGAGCTCGCGACCGGCGCGTTCACGCTCTCGCCCGAGCCGGTCGACCGCGCGTGGTACCGCGAGCTCGAGCAGATCAGCGCGGTCGCCGCGGATATCGGCGGCGTGACGTCCACGCACATCAACCACCTGACGCCGCGCGTCCTCGACATCGACGAGTTGTACCGGCGCATGTCCGAGCGCGGCATCACGATGATCGACGACATCCAGGGCCCGCCGCGATGGGACGGGCCGGACGTGTTGCTGCGGCAGACGTCGTTTCGCGCGCTGGACGAGCAGCGGCTGTTCCGCGAGCGGGACGGCACCGTCGCTGCGGGCACGCTGCGCGTGCGTTTCGGCGAGGTCGAGGCGCGCGGCATCGCACTCACGCCGGCCGGGCGCGATCGCTACGACGCGGCGCTGCGCGAAGTCGATGTGCGCCGCGCCGCGGATCCGGCCACACCGCGTGCCGAACACGCGCGCCAGGTATGGCAGGAGCGGATGCCGTCGACCGAGGCCGGGTTCGAGCGCGACGCCCTGGCGTACTTCACCTACACGGCCGGCCCCGACGGCACTCCCGCCGCGACGCCGATCGTGTACGAGGACTTCCTGCCGCGATCAGCGGCCGGCATCTTCCAGTCGAATCTGACCGACGCCGGCACCCGCGACGACGGGCGCCGGGGCAGCGTTCGCGACGCCGGCTGGCTCGCCGACGTCATCGGAACCGAGGTCGCCGACCCGTACGTCCTCTATGCCGCGCAAGAGGAGGCGTCGCGCCTCGTGTTGGACAGCGACGAGCGGGCCGTCCATTGGCATCATCTGCAGGTGTGACGCGACCGGGCGCGGGTGCGGCTGGCAATGCCGCGACTCCGCACGATCAGCTCGACGCAGCGACGCGCGCAGCACTCGCTGCGCTGGGCCGGTCCGCAGGTGATCCCGACGAGTCACTCGCGCGCCTGTTCGGCGCGATGGCGGCGAGCCGGCA
>DATGFB010000080.1:0-4461 GCA_035309605.1 Jatrophihabitantaceae bacterium | reverse complement strand
GTCGAGCTCGGCACGCTCATTCGCTGACGCTCCGCAGCACGACCATGGAACGCGGCGCGACGCTCATGACGGCAGCGGCGGCGAGGACCTTCTCGTCGGACGCGGCGCCGTGCTGCGTGTCGATCTCGACCGTCCACGCGGGCGCGTACGCGGCAGGCGGCACGTGGAAGTCGATCGCCCCGTCGTGGGCGTTGAAGAACAGCAGGAACGAGTCGTCGACGACGCGTTCGCCGCGCTCGTCCCGTTCGGCGATGCCCTGACCGTTGAGGTAGACGCCGATCGACTTGCCGAAGCCGGAGTCCCAGTCCTCCTCGGTCATCTCGCGGCCGTCCGGCGTGAACCACTCGATGTCGGGCAGCGCCGCGGCACCGCGCCGGCGCACCGGCCGTCCTTCGAAGAACCGCCGGCGCCGGAAGATCGGGTGTTCGCGGCGAAGTGCCGACACAGCGCGGGTGAACGCGAGCATGTCGACGTCGACGGCGTCCCAATCCATCCAGGTAATGTCGTTGTCCTGGCAGTACGCGTTGTTGTTGCCACGTTGCGTGCGACCCACCTCGTCGCCGTGCAAGAGCATCGGTACGCCCTGCGACAAGAACAGCGTCGCGAGGAAGTTGCGTCGTTGTTGTGCGCGCAGCGCGACGATTGCGGCATCGTCGCTCGGCCCTTCCGCGCCGCAGTTCCACGAGCGGTTGTGACTCTCACCGTCGCGGTTGTCGTCGTGATTGGCCTCGTTGTGCTTGTCGTTGTAGCTGACGAGATCGAGCAAGGTGAAGCCGTCGTGCGCCGTGACGAAGTTGATGGAGGCGACCGGTCGCCGTCCGGAGGTCTCGTAGAGGTCGGCCGACCCCGTGAGGCGGGCCGCGAACTCGCCGATCGTCGCGGGCTCGCCGCGCCAGAAGTCACGCACGGTGTCGCGGTACTGGCCGTTCCATTCCGTCCACTGCGGGGGGAAGTTGCCGACCTGGTAGCCGCCGGGGCCGACGTCCCACGGCTCGGCGATGAGCTTCACCTGGCTGACCACCGGATCTTGTTGCACGAGATCGAAGAAGCTGGACAGCCGGTCGACGTCGTAGAACTCGCGCGCCAACGTGGCCGCGAGGTCGAAGCGGAATCCGTCGACGTGCATCTCGGTCACCCAGTAGCGCAGCGAATCCATGATGATCTGCAACGTGTGCGGGTGGCGCACGTTGAACGTGTTGCCCGTGCCGGTGTAGTCGATGTAGAACGCCGGGTTGTCGTCGACGAGCCGGTAGTACGCCGGATTGTCGATGCCGCGGAACGAGAGCGTCGGCCCGAGGTGGTTGCCTTCGCCGGTGTGGTTGTAGACCACGTCGAGGATCACCTCGATGCCGGCTTCGTGCAGCGACCGCACCATCGCCTTGAACTCCTGCACCTGCCCGCCCGGCGACTGGCTGGACGAGTACTTCGATTCGGGCGCTAGGTAAGCGATGGTGTTGTAGCCCCAGTAGTTCGCCAGGCCTTTCTCCACGAGCGTGGCGTCGGTGACGAAGTGATGGACCGGCATCAGTTCGACCGCGCTGACGCCGAGTTCCTTCAGGTGCTCGATCATGACCGGGTGCGCGAGACCTGCGTACGTGCCGCGCAGCGCTTGCGGGATCTCGGGATGGCTGATCGTCATGCCTTTGACATGCGCTTCGTAGATCACCGAGTCGGCGTACGCGCGCCGCGGCGGCCGGTCGACGTTCCAGTCGAAGAACGGGCTGACGACCACGCACTTCGGCATGTGCGGCGCCGAGTCGTCGTCGTTGCGGCTGTCGGGGTCGCCGAAGTGATATCCGTAATGCGATTCGTCCCACGTCATGACGCCGTCGATCGCCTTCGCGTACGGATCGATCAGCAGCTTCGCGGGGTTGCACCGCAGCCCCTTGGCCGGGTCGTACGGGCCGTGCACGCGGAACCCGTACCGCTGTCCCGGCTCCACGCCGGGCAGGAACACGTGCCACACGAACCCGTCGACCTCAGGCAGATCCAGCCGGGTCTCGCTGCCGTCCGCGTCGAACAGGCACAGCTCGACGCGCTCGGCCACCTCGCTGAACAGCGCGAAGTTCGTCCCGGATCCGTCGTAGGTCGCACCGAGCGGATACGCGCTGCCAGGCCAGATTTCCACGCCCCAACCCTGCCAGAGCGCGATTACGCCCCGTCGCCGAGCAACTCGAAGCGGGTGCCCACCGCTGCATACGCGCGCTGGGCGCGCTCGTCGAGCGTCAGCAGCGTGGCTTCGTGTTCGCGCGCGGTTGCGCCGACGATGGCGTCGTAGACCGCCCCGCCGGTGACGCCGGCAGTCGCGACCGCGGAGAGGGTCAGTAGGTACCGATCGGCACGCAGTTGGCGGATGCGTCCGTCGGCGAGCCGACGAATCACGCAGACCGCGTCGGCGACGGAGACCCCGTGGCCGTGGGGGAGTCGGCTCAGCACCGACACCGATTCGACGACGACGTGAGCGGGTAGCCAATCGATGCGAGGAAGCGCCTGGCGCGCGGCGACGTGGTCCGGGTGCCATTCGTTGAGGGGGCGATGACGACGGACGTGTCACACGTCAGCGCCGCGGCCACTCGCGGCTCTCCTCCAGGACGCGCCGGACGTCATCCCGAGTCAGCGCCGCGGCGTCTGCGGGCACACGCAGGATCGGCAGCCCGTCGTCGCCTGTCGCGATGGTCACTCGGTTGACGGGACGCACCACGACCGCGCCGTCGACCTCGTCGATGTCCAGCCGCGTCCCCGGATCGAGGCCCAGCCGCCGCCGCACGGCCTGCGGAATCACGACGCGACCCGCCGCGTCGATGGAAACGTGCATGCCAGCGCGACTGCCAGCACTCATACCATGAAAATGCCATCGGCCTGGCATGCTCACTCAGCGTTGTCGGCGGGGGCTCGTACCTTGGATGCGTGCGCGTGCGGACTGACATCACCCCGATGAGCGGGACGTTCAAGGTCGTCTCGGACTTCGAGCCGTCCGGTGACCAGCCGGCGGCGATCGAGGACCTCGAGCGGCGCATCCGGGCGGGCGAGAAGGACGTCGTGCTGCTCGGAGCGACCGGCACGGGCAAGTCGGCGACGGCGGCGTGGCTGATCGAGCGGCTGCAGCGTCCGACGCTGATCATGGCGCCGAACAAGACGCTGGCCGCGCAGCTGGCCAACGAGCTGCGCGAGATGCTGCCGGAGAACGCGGTCGAGTACTTCGTCAGCTATTACGACTACTACCAGCCCGAGGCGTACGTCCCGCAGACGGACACGTACATCGAGAAAGACAGCTCGATCAACTCCGAGGTCGAGCGGTTGCGGCACTCGGCGACGATGTCGCTGCTCACCCGGCGTGACGTGGTGGTCGTGGCGACGGTCTCGTGCATCTACGGTCTCGGCACGCCGCAGGAGTACGTCGACCGCTCCGTGCGGCTGCGCGTCGGCCAGACCGTCGAACGCGAGGCCATTCTGCGTCAGCTCGTGAACGTCCAGTACACGCGCAACGACCTGTCGTTCACGCGCGGCACGTTCCGCGTGCGCGGCGACACGGTCGAGATCTTCCCGGTGTACGAGGAGCTCGCGATCCGCGCCGAGATGTTCGGCGACGAGATCGAGCGGTTGTACTACCTGCACCCGCTCACCGGCGAGGTCGTGCGCGAGGTGGACGAGGTCTTCGTGTTCCCCGCCACGCACTACGCCGCCGGCCCCGAGCGGATGGAGCGCGCGATCCGCGGCATCGAGCAGGAGCTGGGCGAGCGGCTGGCCGAGCTCGAGGGTCAGCACAAGCTGCTCGAGGCGCAGCGGCTGCGCATGCGCACCGCGTACGACATCGAGATGATGCGCCAGGTCGGGTTCTGCTCGGGCATCGAGAACTACTCGCGGCACATCGACGGCCGCGAGCAGGGCAGCGCGCCGAACTGCCTGCTCGACTACTTCCCCGACGACTTCCTGCTGGTCATCGACGAGTCGCACGTCACCGTGCCGCAGACCGGCGGCATGTACGAGGGCGACATGTCACGCAAGCGCACCCTCGTCGAGCACGGGTTCCGGCTGCCGTCGGCGATGGACAACCGCCCGCTGAAGTTCGAGGAGTTCGTCGACCGCATCGGCCAGACCGTGTACCTGTCCGCGACGCCGGGGTCGTACGAGATGGGCCGCACCAAGGGCGAGTTCGTCGAGCAGGTCATCCGCCCGACCGGCCTGGTCGACCCGCAGGTCGTGGTCAAGCCGACGAAGGGCCAGATCGACGACCTCGTGCACGAGATCCAGGTGCGCGCCGAGCGCGACGAACGCGTCCTCGTCACCACCTTGACGAAGAAGATGGCCGAAGACCTCACCGACTACCTGCTCGAACTCGGCGTGCGGGTGCGCTACCTGCACTCCGAGGTCGACACGTTGCGCCGCGTCGAGCTGTTGCGCGAGCTGCGCCTGGGCGAATACGACGTGCTCGTCGGCATCAACCTGCTGCGTGAGGGACTC
>DATGFB010000079.1:0-2346 GCA_035309605.1 Jatrophihabitantaceae bacterium | reverse complement strand
TCGCCACCGACCTGAACGCGGGATTCAGCTTCGTCTCCGTGGCGCTCTACGCCGACGCGAACCAGGACGGCGTGCCCGACAGCACTACGCCCATCAGCGGTTCGATCACGCTGGCGCCGTACGAGGAATTCCACTTCGTCGCGCGCCTGCACGTTCCCGCGGGCACGCCGCTCGGCGCCGACGGCGCGGTCCGCATCGACGCGACGAGCGTCGCCGGCTCGTCCATCGCGCCCGTCAACGATCGCGTGCACGTCTTCTCGGTCTCCCCGCCGTGCCAGATCGTCGACAAGTCGCTCTCGGCGAGCCGCGGTCCGTCGCCGGCGGGACCGATCACGGTGACTCTGCATTTCCACACCTGCGACAAGGCGCTCTCGCGCCTCGTGATCTCCGACCTGCTGCCCGCGAGCATGCAATACGTCGCCGGCAGCGCGCGCTCGACGTTCACGGCAACGACGGCCCTCACCGACGCGATCGTGGGCAACGACCGGCAGGGAACTGGCGCGGTGCAGGTCGGTTACGACTTCAACCAGACGGCGGCCGGCACCGCGACCGCGACGATCTACGCGCTGCCGGCCGATACTGACGGCGCGGTCACCTTCCAGGTCGACATCGCGCCGGGCCTCGCTGTCGGCACGCTGGTGCCGAACACCGCGACCTACGTGTTCTACGACCCTGCCGGCAATTTCATGGGCGGCGGCAGCACGGACACGATCACCTACACCGTCGACAGCCGCGTCGACCTGCGGCTCACGGGCGAGCGCATCGCGAGCGCGACTCCCGGCGCGACCACGACGTTCACGAACGTGCTCACGAACTTGGGCGATGCCGCCGACACATTCGACGTGACGCTCACCGCGAACACGTTCCCGCCGGGCACCACGGTCGCGCTCTTCAAGCCCGACGGCGTGACGCCCCTCACCGACACCGACGGCGACGGCGTTCCCGACACCGGCCCCGTTCCGCCCGGCGCGAGCGTGAACATCGTCGTGAAGGTCACGATCCCCGAGACGGCGCCCCCCGGTTCGTACAAGGTGACGAAGACCGCTCGCTCGGCGCGCGCTCCGGTGCGCTCGGCGAGCACCGACGATTCCGTCGACACCGTCGCATCGCGCTGCGCGATCGTGCTCGATCCGGACAACCAGGCGCTCATCGGCCGCGGCCAGCACATCGTCTACACGCATTTCCTCACCAACCACGGCAACTGCCGCGAGACGGTGACGGCGAAGCTCGATTTCCTCGGCGACTCCGTGCCCGGCTGGACCTCGAGCGCCTACATCGACAACCCCGTGGCGGGCCGCGGCTCGATCCCGGGCGTGGTGGACGCGACCGACACGCCGGTCGTCATGGGCTGGTCGCGCGAGATCGGCCCGGGCGAGAGCCTGCGCGTGCTGCTCGACGTGCGCGCGCCGGGCGTGCCCACGGACGCGAAGCGCGCCAAGCAGACGAGCCCGACGGACACGACGACGCTCGTCATCACCGGACTCACGGTGGGCGCCCTCGTCGTGCACGACACCACGCTCTTCGACGACGCCGACATGCCGGCGCAGCCCGCCAACGTGATCCGCAACTTCGAAGACGCGACCTACCAGTCGCCGACGGTCTGGGGCGTCATCGGCCGCAGCCTCTTCCTGCGCGCGGACGCGCCGTCGTGCAATGCCGACCCCACGCGCGTCGAGACGCGTACCGTCGTCATCACCGGGCCGAACGGCGAGCACGAGGAAGTGACCGCGACCGAGACGGGCGCCGACACGGGGATCTTCGTCGTGCCTGCGCTGCCCGCGCGCCGGCCGCCGGTCGTCGCGGGCGACAACGTCCTCGAGGGCAACGCCAACGACACCTTCGACGTCCAGGTGCTGGGATGCGGGCAGCACATCGCCAACGTCGTGACGCTGATGGAGGCTTCGAGCGTCGTCTTCGACAGCCGCACGAACGAGCCCATCGCGGGCGCGACCGTCACCCTCGTCGGCGCCTCGGGCGGCCGGTGCACGACGATTCCCGCGAGCTTCTCCGGCACCGGCGCGCAGAACCCCGTCACCACGGGAAGCGACGGCCGCTTCTCGTTCCCGGCCATCGCCGGCGATTACTGTCTCGCGGTGAAGCCGCCCAACGGCTATCGCTTCCCGTCGCGCGTCGAGTGGCCGCTGCAGCCGCGCGGGCACAACCTCGACGTCACCGGCCTCACCGCCGGCGGCTCGTACGGCAATCCGTTCCGCGTTTCATCCGCGGGCGTGATCGTCGACGTGCCGCTCGATCCCGCGGCGCAAGACGGTCTCTTCGTGCAGAAGGACGCCTCGCGTCAGGTCGCCGAGATCGGCGATTTCGTCGACTACTCGGTGCAGGTCAACA
>DATGFB010000078.1:0-4104 GCA_035309605.1 Jatrophihabitantaceae bacterium | reverse complement strand
CGGTCTCGCGATCAAGAGCGGCAACGCCGTGCTGCTGCGCGGGTCGGCGTCCGCATTCGAATCCAACACCGCACTCGTCGATGTACTGGCGGCCGCCGCCGAGAAGGCCGGCCTGCCGCGTGACAGCGTCCAGCTCGTTCCCGGCACCGACCGTGCGAGTGTCGACCATCTGCTGCGGGCCCGTGGGCTCGTCGACCTTGCCATCCCGCGCGGGGGAGCCGGACTGATCGAGCACGTCGTGCAGACGGCGACGGTGCCGGTGATCGAGACCGGCGTCGGCAACGTGCACGTCTACGTCGACGCGTCCGCCGATCTCGACATGGCCGAGCGCATCGTCGTCAACTCCAAGACCTCCCGCGTGTCGGTGTGCAACAGCGCCGAGACGCTGCTCGTGCATGCGGCGATCGCGGACGAGTTCCTGCCGCGCATCACGTCCGCGCTGCAGACGGCCGGCGTCGTGCTGCACGGCGACGACTCGTTCGCGGCGCTGGACGGCGTGCAACAGGCGACCGACGACGACTGGGCACGCGAGTACCTCTCGCTCGACATGGCCGCGCGCGTTGTTGCCGACGTCGACGAAGCAATCGCGCACATCCGGCGCTGGTCGTCCGGCCACACCGAGGCCATCGTCACGCGGGATCTGGACGTCGCACGGCACTTCGTCTCGCGCGTCGACTCCGCCGCCGTGATGGTGAACGCGTCGACGCGGTTCACCGACGGCGGGGAGTTCGGCTTCGGTGCTGAGATCGGCATCTCGACGCAGAAGATGCACGCCCGCGGGCCGATGGGGCTCGCCGAGCTGACCTCGACGAAGTGGATCGTGACCGGCGACGGTCACATCCGTTAGATCAACGGCCCGAGGCTCGACAACGCGGCGATGACATCCGCCGGTGCGTCGAGCACTGCGCCGAGCTCGCCGCGGCCGGTCATCGCGTCCAGCACGGTCGTCGCTGCACCGCGGGCGACGACTGCACCGGTGCCGATGCGCCGCGTGACGGAAACGGCCGAACCGTCGACGTGGGCGGTCAGCGGATCGGCACCGTCAAGGTGCAGTTCAACGTGCAGCGGCAGGCCGATCAGGCAGGTGACGCGGGCGGCGATGAGCACCTGATACGCGGCGACGGCGGTGAGTTCGGCACGTTCGGGCGCGGCCGGCAAGCCGAGCGGCACAGCGACATCGCGTTCGTGCACGGCGGAGTCGAACAGCGAGTGCAGCGTTGCACGTGGCCATGGCTGGCGTCCGGCGGGAGTCATCACGAGCAACGAGTCGTCGTCGAGATCGAGTTCGCCGACGCTACGGAGCAGATCGGCTGTCGCGTCGCGATAGCTGCGCAATGTTTCGGCCGGCGACTGCGGGTCGGCCGCACGAACCATGCGATCGGGCGACGTCCGCGGATCGAATCCGGCGAAGCCTTCGAAGCGTTCGCCCGCGCGGGCGGCAGCGAGTGCCGCGAGCGTGACGCCGGTCATCTGCGCGACGTGCCGAACGACGTCCTGCACCGACCACGTCGCGCAGCGGCTCGCGGCCGACCATTGCGCGTCGTCGAGTGCTTCGGCCAGGCCGACGAACCGTTGCCGCTGTGCGGCGTTCGCCGCCACGGCCTCACGTGCGGTGATGTCGAACGTGATCACCTGGTCGCGCAATGCAGTGCCCGCTGCAGCCATGCCCGCACCTTAGGCTGCGGGCATGACCGATGTGCTGCCACCTGCCGACAACGAGTACGGCGAGCGGGTCCGCGCCAGGCTGAGCGGCGAGATCGCCGTATGGCTGACCACGGTCGGCGCAGACGGGACGCCGCAGCCGAACCCGGTGTGGTTCGTGTGGGACGGCGGCACGTCGCTGCTCGTGTACAACCGTAGCGACGCGCATCGGCTCACTCACCTGCGCCGCTCGCCGCGCCTCTCGCTGCACTTCGACGGAAACGGCCGCGGCGGCAACGTCGTCGTGCTCACCGGTTCGGCCCGCGTGATCGAGGCGCCCGCTCCGCACGAGCATCCCGACTACGTCTCGAAGTACCGCGCCGACATGGCCCGCGTCAGCGGCTCGCCGGAGCAGTTCAGCGCGCAGTACCCCGTGGCGCTTCAGGTGACGATCGACAAGATCCGTGGCTTCTGACCCGATCGTCATAACGTGCCGCGGCCACGGCGACGGCTCGTCATGACGATTGCGCAGCGAGCGAGCGGAGCACGTCGGCCGTCGTCGAGTCGGACGGGTAGAGCGCCTCGATCGCAAGTTCTTCGACGGTGATGTCCAGCGGAGTGCCGACCATTGCCGTCATCGAGAAGAACGACAACTCACGTCCCTCGTGCACAAGCCGCAGCGGCACGACGATGTCGGTGCGCGACGGTGCTCCCTCGATGCCGCCGGGGTACTCGCGCAACTCGGCAAGCAGCTCGGCGAGGCGGTCGTCGCCGGTCGCGCGCACCTGTCCGGCCAGCCGCGACAGCAGGTGCGCGCGCCACTCCGGCAGGTTCGCGACGCGCGGCGCCATACCGTCCGGATGCAGCGTCAGCCGTAGCACGTTCACCGGTGGTTCGAGCAGCCCCGGAGCGCAACCCGCGGTCAGCAGCCCGACCGTGTCGTTGGCCGCCATGAGCTCCCACCAGCGATCGATGACGAGCGCCGGATACGGCGAGTGTGCGTCGAGCACGCGGCGCAGCGCAGCCTGCACGGCGGCGAGCTCAGGATCGTCGAGTGCCCGGCGCCGGTACCGCGGCGCGTACCCGCCGGCGAGCAGCAGCCGGTTGCGTTCGCGCAGCGGCACGTCGAGGTGCTCGGCGATGCGCAGGATCATCTCGCTCGTCGGCTTGGAGCGACCGGTCTCGACGAAGCTCAGGTGCCGTGTCGAGATCTCCGCCTGGATCGACAGGTCGAGCTGGCTCAGCCGGCGGCGTTCGCGCCACCCGCGCAACAGCTCGCCGACCGGTGCCGTGGGTGCGGATGCGGTCATGTCCGCCACGCTAACGGCGGTGCGGCGGCGTCGCGATTACCCGCGAGGTCATCGTCAGCACCTACCTCGGGCGTAATCGACAGCGCGCGGTACCGCTTCGCAGGATCGTCCACGTCCGAACCGATGACGATCACTGGAGGAGACCATGACCGACCTCGCCGTGCGCTACCTCGCCGCCTGGAACGAGACCGATCCGACCGCTCGACGCAGGCTGGTCGACGAGCTGTTCGCCGAGGGTGCGAGCTACATCGACCCGATGGCCGAGGCCTACGGGCGAGCCGAGATCGAGGCCACCATCGGCGCTGTCCAGGCGCAATTTCCTGGATTCGTGTTCACCCCGGTCGGCGGCGTCGATACGCACCACCGCCAGGCCCGATTCAGCTGGGGACTCGGCCCGGAGGGGAGCGAGCCGATCGTCATCGGCTTCGACGTCGCAGTGACCGACGATGCGGGCCGCATCACGAGCGTCCTGGGCTTTCTGGACAAGCTCCCGGCGTGATGTGACCCACGCGATTCGGCTGCCGGGTCCCGCCCGCTGCCGGGGCCTGGCACGCCGGGTTGGAGAATCCCCGCCGACTGCACGACACTGCCAGTAACACGTTCGGCGGGGAGAGTGACATGGCGTACTTCGTGACCGGGGCGACCGGCTTCATCGGCCGGTTCCTCATGGCAGACCTGCTCAAGCGGGACGGCACGATCTACGTCCTGTGCCGGGCCAGCTCGCTGGACAAGCTCGACGAGCTGCGCGAGCGGCTCGGCACCGACGACCAGCGGGTGGTTGCTGTCATCGGCGATCTGTCCAAGGATCGGCTCGGCGTCGACGCCGACGAGATCGACCGGCTCGACGGGCAGATCGGGCACTTCTTCCACCTCGCCGCGATCTACGACCTCACCGCCGACGCGGACAGTCAGCACGTCGCCAACGTCGAAGGCACTCGGCACGCGCTGCACCTCGCGGAGGCCGTGCACGCCGAGCACTTCCACATGGTCAGCTCGATCGCGGCAGCGGGCTTGTACAAGGGCACGTTCACCGAGGACATGTTCGACGAGGCTGAGCACTACGAGCACAACCCGTACTACCTCACCAAGCACGTCTCCGAAGGCGTGGTGCGCGACGAGGCGAAGATTCCGTGGCGCATCTACCGGCCCGGCA
>DATGFB010000077.1:0-3763 GCA_035309605.1 Jatrophihabitantaceae bacterium | reverse complement strand
GCAACCTCGGCACGATCATCCGCACGGCAGACGCTGCCGGCGCGGACGCGGTGCTGCTCGCCGGCGGTGTCGACGCCTACAACGGCAAAGCGGTGCGGGCGAGCGCGGGCAGCCTGTTCCACCTGCCCGTCGTCGAGTGCGACGTCACGGAACTGCTGACCGCTGCGTCGGCTGCGGGCATCACCACGCTCGCGACCAGCGCGGCCGCCGCGGCGGACCTGGACGACCTCGGCGCGGCCGGCGTGCTGGCACAGCCGACGATGTGGCTCTTCGGGAGCGAGGCCCACGGCCTGCCGGACGGCGTGCTGGGCGCCGCAAACCAGACGGTTCGCATCCCGATGTACGGCCGGGCCGAGAGCCTGAACCTCGCGGCGGCCGTGGCGGTGTGCCTTTTCGCGAGCGCCCGAGCACAGCGCCGGTAGGCTGTGCGGCGTGACATCGCGACGTTCGAAGGTGTTTCGCGTGCGGCTGGCGGCCGCCGTCCGCGCGCTCTCCGTCGCGTAGCTCGCCACCGGGAGTGCGTCCAGCTTCTATCGCCCCGCTCGACGAAAGACGTGCCCTGATGTCCTCTTCGAACTTCGACCCGGTCGAAGTCGCCGCATTGCAGCCCGAGGCGATCGATGCTGCCGTGGCGGCCGCCTTGCACGCAATCGCGGCGGCCGGCGACCTGGACGCGTTGAAAGCCGCGCGGCTCGCGCACGCCGGAGACCGTTCTCCGCTGGCGCTCGCCAACCGTGAGATCGGCGCGCTGCCGCCGGCTGCGCGCGCGGCAGCCGGGCAGCGCGTCGGGGCGGCGCGCGACGAGATCAACGCCGCGCTCGCTCGGCGATCTGCGGAGCTGGAGTCGCAGCGGGATGCGCGGGTGCTCGTCGACGAAGCAGTCGACGTCACTCTCCCGACCGATCGCCGTGCCCCTGGTGCGCGGCATCCGCTCACGACCGTCCAGGAACTGTTCGAGGACGTCTTCGTCGCGATGGGCTACGAGGTGGTCGAGGGTCCAGAGGTCGAGGCCGCGTGGCTCAACTTCGACGCCTTGAACACCCCGCTCGAGCACCCGTCGCGCGAGTTGACCGACACGTTCTACGTCGAGGCGCCCGGTGATGCGCTCGTGCTGCGCACGCAGACGTCACCGGTGCAGATCCGCGCCATGCTCGAACGCGATCCGCCGATCTACATCGTCTGCCCCGGCAAGGTGTTCCGCACCGACGAGCTGGACGCCACGCACACTCCGGTCTTCCACCAGATCGAGGGGCTCGTCGTCGACGAGGGCATCACCATGGCGAACCTGAAGGGCACCCTCGACCACATGGCGACGGCGATGTTCGGCGAAGGTGTCGTCACCCGGTTGCGTCCGCACTTCTTCCCGTTCACCGAACCGAGCGCGGAGATGGACCTGCTCTGCTTCGTGTGCCGCGGCGAGTCGGTCGACAACCCTGACCTGTCCTGCCGCGCGTGCAAGAGCGAGGGCTGGATCGAGTGGGGCGGGTGCGGGATGGTCAACCCGCGCGTGTTACGGGTGTGCGGCATCGATCCGGACCGCTACAGCGGATTCGCGTTCGGCATGGGCATCGAGCGCACGCTGATGTTCCGCAACGACGTCGCCGACATGCGCGACATCGTCGAAGGCGACGTGCGCTTCACCGCTGCGTTCGGGATGGAAGCGTGAAAGCGCCGATCTCGTGGCTCGGCGAACACGTCGACATTCCCGCGGGCACGACTGCGCGCGCGGTCGCCGATGCGATGGTGCGTACCGGCCTGGAGGTCGAACGCGTCATCAGTGCGGCACAGGGCATCAGCGGCCCGCTGGTGGTCGGCCGAGTGCTCGAGTTCGCCGACGAGCCGCAGAAGAACGGCAAGACGATTCGCTGGGTACAGGTCGACGTCGGCCCGTTCAACGACGGCGATGCGCCACGGGGCATCGTGTGCGGGGCATCGAACTTCGCGGCCGGCGACCTCGTCGTCGTCGCGCTGCCCGGCGCGGTGCTGCCCGGGGGGTTCGAGATCTCCGCGCGCAAGACGTACGGGCACGTTTCCGACGGCATGATCTGCTCGACGCGCGAGCTCGGCATCGGCGACGACCACGCAGGCATTCTCGTGTTGCCGCCGGGAACGGTGGCCGAGCCGGGCAGCGACGCGTTGCCCGTACTCGGGCTGGACGAGGCGGTGCTCGAGGTCGCCGTCACGACCGACCGCGGCGACTGCCTGTCGATCCGTGGCCTCGCGCGCGAAGCCGCGGCCGCGCTCGGCACGGCGTTCCACGACGTCACTGTGCAGGTACCGCCGGTCGACGGCCGCGCTTACGAGATCACGGTGGACGACGTCGTCGGCTGCGACATGTTCTCGGCGAGAGCGGTCACCGGTCTTGATCCGCACGCACCGACGCCGGACTGGATGGCGGCGCGGTTACGGCTGTGCGATGTGCGGTCGATATCGCTCGCGGTCGACGTGACCAACTACGTCATGCTCGAGACCGGTCAGCCGTTGCATGCGTTCGATCGTGCGAAGCTCACCGGCCCGATCGGTGTGCGCCGGGCCAAGTCGGACGAGCAGCTCACCACGCTCGACGGCCAGCGGCGCACGCTCGATCCGGACGACCTCGTCGTCACGGATGACACCGGCCCGATCGCGCTTGCGGGCGTGATGGGGGGCGCGTCCACAGAGATCGGTGCCGACACGAGTGACGTCGTGCTCGAAGCGGCGCACTGGCAACCGAGTTCGATCGCGTTCACCGCGCGACGGCACAAGCTGCCGAGCGAGGCGTCGCGCCGCTTCGAACGCGGCGTCGATCCGCGGATCGCAGCTGTCGCGCTGCAGCGTTGCGTCGACCTGCTCGTCGAATACGGCGGTGCGAGCGCAGTCGACGGCTTCACCGTGGTCGGTTCGGCCCCGCCTCCGGCCTCGATAACCATGCGCGCCGACCTGCCGGGGCGGGTTGCCGGGATGCCGATCGCGCCGGCCGATGCGGTCGCATATCTGCATGCCGTCGGTTGTTCGGTCGAGGGCGCCGAGCAGCTGACCGTGCGCCCGCCGACGTGGCGGCCCGATCTGCTGCAGCCGGCCGACCTCGTCGAAGAGGTGGTGCGCCTCGCCGGCTACGAACTGCTGCCGTCGGTGCTACCGACGCCGCAGGCCGGCCGCGGTCTGACGCCTGCGCAGCGGCTGCATCGCGCGATCTCGCGCGCCGTCGCCGCGGCCGGCTACACCGAGGTTCTGAGCTACCCGTTCGTGGCCGACGACGTGTCGGACACGCTCGGCCTCGACGCGTCCGATCCTCGTCGCGACGGGCTGCGGCTGGTCAACCCGCTCTCCGACACCGAGCCGGTGCTGCGCACGTCGATCCTGCCGACGCTGCTCGCCACGGTCGCGCGCAACCTGGGCCGTGGCAGTCGTGACCTCGCGGTGTTCGAGACCGGCCTGGTGTTCGGCCCGCTGCCCGGCGTGAGCGCTCCCCGGATCGACGGCATCGAGCAGCGGCCGACGGACGAGCAGATCGAGGCACTCTATGCGTCGGTGCCGCCGCAGCCGCTGCACCTCGCGGCGGTGTTGTGCGGCGATGTCGAACGACCTGGCTGGTGGGGCGCGGCACGGCCGGCGGACTGGTCGGACGCGGTCGAGGTCGCGCGGGTCGTCGCGCGAACGGCGCGTGCCGCATTGACCGTGCGCGCCGCCGACCACGCACCGTGGCACCCCGGCCGCTGCGCCGAACTGTCCCTCGACGGCGCCGTGCTCGGGTATGCGGGGGAGTTGCATCCGCGCGTCATCG
>DATGFB010000076.1:0-2768 GCA_035309605.1 Jatrophihabitantaceae bacterium | reverse complement strand
CACACCTATTGTGAATTCTGTGCCAGTGCGCGTCTTGCTGGTCGACGACGCGGCGGATATCCGCCGACTCGTCCGCACCGCGCTGCGCTTTCACGGTGCGCTGACCGTCGTCGGCGAGGCCGCGAGCGGCGTCGAAGCTGTCGAGCTCGCCGCACAGCTGCACCCCGACATCGTCGTACTCGATCTCGGCTTGCCCGACATCGCCGGTGAGGACGTGCTGACGCGCATCCGCGCCGACTCGCCGCGGACCAAGGTGGTGATCTTCTCCGGAATCGAGCCGCGCGATCGTGCCTGGTTCGAGGAACGCGTCGCGGGCTACGTGCTCAAGGACGCCGAGCTGGAGTTCCTCGTCGATCTGCTGGTGAAGGTCGCTGACGGCACACGCGACCAGCTCAGCCTCGAGTTGCCGCGCGAACTGGCCAGCGTGGCCCGGGCACGCAGGTTCGTCGCGGACGCACTCAAGACATGGGGCATCGATGCACTGACACCCGACGCGATGATCGTCGTCAGCGAACTGGTCACCAACGCGGTGACCCACGCCCGCAGCGAATGCGAGGTACGCCTGGCCGTGGACGCGGGAGGCGTGCGTATCGCGGTGATCGACAGAGGGGAGGGGACGCCTGATCCCCGTCCGTTCAACGAGGATCAGCCCTCCGGGCGAGGGCTGCACATCATCGGTGCCCTGTCGACGGCGTGGGGCGTCGACGACGTGCCCGAGGGGAAGATGGTCTGGGCGGAGATGAGCCGCGTTGCTGGCTGAGTGTTCGGCTTCATGCTCCGATCGTTCCAGTTGGACGGTATGGCTGGTTTGGGCGACCCTGTAGTGCGATGAACGACAACGAGGCGATGAGCGACAACAAGCCGATCCGGGTATTCCTCCTCGACGATCACGAAATCGTCCGGCGGGGGATATCAGACCTGCTCCAGGCCGAACCCGACATCGAGGTGGTCGGCGAAGCAGGCACCGCTGCCGACGCGATTACCCGCATCCCGGCGGCGCAGCCACAGGTCGCGATCCTCGACGCGCGCCTCCCGGACGGCAGCGGTATCGACGTGTGCCGTGACATCCGCTCAGCGGTGCCGTCGGTGCGTTGCCTGATCCTGACGTCCTACGACGACGACGAAGCGTTGTTCGCCGCGGTCATGGCGGGCGCCGCCGGATACCTGCTCAAAGAGATCCGTGGCAACGGCCTCGTCGATGCGGTACGCCAGGTCGCCGCGGGCAAGTCGCTGCTCGACCCGACCGTGACCGAGCGATTGCTCACGCGGTTGCGCACCGGCCCGGCTCAGGACCAGCGGCTGGCGTCGTTGTCCGACCGTGAGCGCGAGATCCTCACGCTGATCACGGACGGACTCACGAATCGGCAGATCGGCGAGCGACTCTTCCTGGCGGAGAAGACCGTCAAGAACCACGTCTCCGGTCTGCTCGCGAAGCTCAAGATGCAGCGGCGGACGCAGGCTGCGGTGTTCGGGGCAGAGCTTCGGAAGAACTGAGCACAGAGTCTGCGTCCGGCTTGCCTGCGTCCGGCTTTCGCAGCTCGTCGACGCGCACGAGCGCGACTCCCGCCACGATCAGCACGCCTCCCGCGATCTGCAACGGTCCGGGCAGCTGGCCGAGGAACCACCACGCGAACAGGGCGGCGAACAGCACCTCGGTGAGCCCGACGAACGACGCGAGCCGCGCGCCGAGCAGGCGTGCCGCGCCGATGCCGGCGACGTAGGCAAAAGCAGCTGCGACGACGGACAACCCGACGACCGGCACGACCCAACTGACCTGGTGCGCCGCGAACGTCACGTCCGATGTCGACATGTGCAACCGGACCACGCCGGCCAGGCCGAGCGCCCACAGCGCCACGGCGCCGACGGTCATGCCACCCCACGCCATGACGATCGGCGGCACGTGGTCGTCGGCGTCGGACGCGACGACGAAGTAGATCGCCAGGCCGACCGCCGCGCCGAGACCCCACAGCACGCCGATCGGATCGATGTGCGTCGCGCCGGTGATGTCGAGGACCAGCGCCAGCCCGGCGAGGGCGAGCGCAGAGCCGGCGAGCGTCAGTCGCCGCGGCCGTTGGTGGTGCCGCCACCACAGCCACAGCACGATGAGCACGATGCCGAGATACTCCAGCAGCAGGGCGATGCTGACGGACATGCGTGACACGGCGTTGAAATACGCGACCTGGCACGCTGCGACCGCGATCAGGCCGAAGGCGAGAATGCGGCCCAGGCTGGCGCGAACGTGCGGCCACACGCCGCGGGCGGTGCGCAGCGCGGGCACGGTGAGGATGAGGGCGGCGACGGAGATGCGCGCGGTGACCGCCGCTGCGGGCGTCCACCCCGTGTCCAGCAGCGCCGACGCGAACGTGCCCGAGGTGCCGAACGTCGCGGCCGACGCCAGCGCGAGCGCGATCCCGCCGTTGCGCGACAGGCTGCGCGAGATCATGCCGGCGTCCTCTCGCTGTAAGGGTCAAAATGAGCTACGCTAGTGACATTATCGGACGGCCCGGTAAGGAGTCAAGGTGATTTTTGCCCATGACACCGAGGTGTCGCTGCTCGCCGCCGCCGACCTGGTGAACACCGCGCGCCAGGACCCGGACGAACTCGCGACGGTCGCGGACCTGGACGCGTTCATCGCGAAGTGGGGCTACACCGGATCGCGCAAGCGCGACCGCGCCGAGCTCGAATCAGTGCGTGCCTTGCGGCCCGTGCTGGCGCGTATGTGGGAGCTCGACGAGGGCGAGGCGGTCAAGCTGGTCAACAGCGTGCTG
>DATGFB010000075.1:0-6255 GCA_035309605.1 Jatrophihabitantaceae bacterium | reverse complement strand
GCGCGCTCGGCCCTGAGCAGCCGTACCTGGTCGACGTCCCAGTCACCGGCAAGGAACTGCTTCGACAGCGGCGGCCGGTCGTAGGGCAGCTCGGGCTCGTCGTTGACGAGCAGGATCGAACCGGCGAATCCGTTCTTGCGCAGCGACTCCGCACAGCGGACGCCGGCCACGGAACCGCCGACGACCAGCACGTCGACGTCGACTGGCATCGGTGCTCCAAGGGCGCGCGGAACTGGCTCTGGCGGTCCACCGACTCTAATCCAGTGCTGTTTGATTAGCAACGAGCCGGGTCGCTAGCATCCGGACATGGAGCTCGGACAGCTGGGTGTATGGAGCATCGACATCCGGCGAACGGAGGTGGACGGAGTCGCTGCGGCGGCTGCCCAGCTGGAGGGGTACGGCTACGGCACCATCTGGTTCCCCGCAGGGTCGGGTGACCGCGGCTTCGACGTCGCGCGTGCGCTGCTCGATGCCAGTGACGCGATCACCGTCGCCACCGGCATCACCTCGATCTGGGCGACCCCCCCGGACGACAGCAACCGCGCGTTCGCGTCGCTCGAGCAACAGGCACCGGGCCGATTTCTGCTCGGCGTCGGCGCCAGCCATGGACCGATGGTCGACCACAACCACCCGGGGCGCTACCAGCGCCCGCTCACGAAGACCGCGGCGTATCTCGACGCGTTGACGGTCCCCCGCGAGCGGCGCATCGTCGCTGCCCTCGGGCCGAAGATGCTCGAGCTCGCCCGGGAGCAGTCGATCGGAACACATCCCTACCTCGTGACGCGCGGGATCACCGCGCGGACCCGGGCGGCGCTCGGGACCGGTCCGGTCGTCGCCGTCGAGCAGGCCGTCGTCGTCGAGACCGACCCCGTCACGGCGCGCGCGGTCGCGCGCGAACACCTGCGCGGCTACCTCGAACTGCCGAACTACGTGAACAACTGGCGGCGCTCGGGATACACCGACGCCGACGTCAGCGGTGCCGGCAGCGATCGGCTGGTCGACGACCTCGTGGCGTGGGGCGATCCGGCCGCCATCGGCGAGCGGATCCGCGCGCACTACGACGCCGGCGCCGACCATGTGTGCGTGCAGGTCCTCGGCGGTGACAGGCCCGTCCCGCTCGACCAGTGGCGAGCGATCGCGAGCGAGGTTCTGGCGGGCCGGTCGTGACCGGGCTGCAGTGCTTCGACTGGCCCGACCGGCACAGTCGCGACCGGCCGGGCGAGATCGCCGTCGCCACGGTCGACACCGGTTTCCAGCTCACCTGGGCCGAGCTCGAGGACCGAGTGGGGCGGCTCGCACACGTCTTGCGCGACACGTTCGGCGTGCGTCACGGCGACCGCGTCGGGCTGCTCGGCGAGAGCGACGCCCGCTACTTCGAGATCCAGTTCGCGTGCATCCGGCTCGGCGCGATCTTCGTGCCGCTGAACATCCGGCTCAGCGTCGGCGAACTGGTGTCGACGCTCGAGGACGCGGGCGCGGTGCTGCTCGTGCACGACGCCACGCAGGTCGAGGCGGCCGCGGCGATCGCCGCGCGCGTGGGCATCGCGTCCGTGCGGTGGGACGAGGGTGAGGGCTCGACGCCGTACGACGCGGTGCGCGATCTCGACGCCCCCCACGTCGCCGCGCAGCCGCTCATCGCCGACGACATCGCGCAGATCATGTACACGTCGGGTACGACGGGTAAGCCGAAGGGCGTCCTGTGCACCAACGGCGCGATGGCGGTCAACGCGGTGAACATGGCGCACACGAGCCGGTGCGCCGACCGTGACGCTCACGCCGTGAACTTCGTGCCGCTGTTCCACGCGGGCGGCCTCAACATCTATTGCAATCCCGTCCTCTACTGGGGTGGACGGGTGACGACGACCCGCGGCTTCGAGCCGGCCCAGGCGCTGTCGCTGCTCACGGACGACAAGCTCGCGGCGACGATCACCAACGGCGTCCTGCAGATGTTCGAGCGCATCGCCGACCTGCCCCAGTTCGACGACGCACGCTTCCCGACGCTGCGTGTCACGCTGTTCGGCGGGTTCGGGCCGAGCGCGCCCGCGACGCACGCCAGGTGGGTCGGGCGCGGCACCGTGCTGCAGCTCGGATACGGCTCGACCGAACTCGGGCCGATGGTCTGCATGAACGAGGACCCCGACGAGCAGGCGTTGCTCCGTGGCGAGTTCGGCCGCGTCGTGCCCTACGCCGAGCTGCGCTGCGTCGACGAGAAGGGCGCCGTGCTGCCGGCCGGTGCGACCGGCGAGATCCAGGTCCGCGGCCCCGCTGTGACGGCCGGTTACTGGGGCCTCGACCGGGAGGGTTTCAGCGACGACGGGTGGTTCTCGATCGGCGACGTCGGTTACGTCGACCTGGGCGGGTTCGTCCACATCACCGGTCGACTGGTCGAGCGATATCGCTCGGGCGGCGAGAACATCTATCCCGCCGAGGTCGAGGCCGCGTTCGTCGACCTGCCCGGCGTCAAGGAGCTGGCCGTGGTCGGCGTTCCCGATCCCGGATGGGGTGAGGTCGGACTCATCGCCGTGGTGCCCCTACCGGGAGTGACGATCACGCTGGACGACGTCCGCCGCCATGCCCACGGGCGGCTGGCCCGCTTCAAGCTCCCCCGCCACCTCGAGGTGGTCGACGAGCTGCCGCGCAGTACCACGCTCAAGGTGGCACGCGCCGAGATCCGTACGCGCTTCGTCGCCACCCATCCCACGGCGGCTGCGAGCGCGCCGGCCGAGACCGGTCAGAACGGCTGACGCGAGAAGCGGACGACGAGCTCGTTGACGGCCACCGCCGGCTCGAGCGTCGCGAGGTACTCGATGGTGCGGGCGACGTCGTCGGCCGTGATGCGCTGCACCGAACCGAGCGGCCCAGCGGCGAGGCGCTCGCGAAAGCCCGGGTCGACGTGGCCGAGCAGCTCGGTCTCGACCGCGCCCGGCTGCACGACACTGACCCTGACGCCGTCCGGCGCCAGCTCCTGGCGAAGCGCCTCGGTGAACGCGGTGACCGCCCATTTCGACGCGTTGTACGCCGCGAAGTTAGGCCGGGCCACGCGCCCGGCGACCGAGCCGACATTGATGATGTCCGCGATGCCACGCGCACCTGCAGCGGCCTTGCGCAGGTGCGGAATCGCTTCCTGAGAGAGCGTCATCAGCGCGAGCACGTTGAGGTCGAACATCTGACGCCAATCGCCTGGCGGGCTCGTCTCGAACGGGCCGAGCAGCATGATGCCGGCGTTGTTCACGAGAACCTCGAGGCTGCCGAACTCGGAGACCGTCCGCCCCACCGCACTGCGCGCTTGCTCGGCGTCGGTCACGTCGGCGCTGAGCGCGAGCACGGCGCCGTCCGACTCGGCGGCGAGCGCCTCGAGCCGGTCGGCGCGGCGTGCCACCGCGGCAACCTTGTACCCACGCCGTACCAGGCGGCGCACCGTCGCCTCGCCGATGCCACTGCTCGCGCCGGTCACCAGCGCGACGCTGCTGTCATTGCTCACGTGCGATCCACCGCCGTCGTGATGGCGCCGCGCACGTAGGCCTCTACCGCGCCGGCGCAACTGATCTTGTCGTCGTCGATTCCGATGACGTCCTTGGCTCGGCGGATCGAGTCCTCGACCGTCGGGCCGGGACGGCCGCACGCGCAGCGCCCGTAGTCGGCGGTGATCCAGTCGCCGCTGATCGTGCCGCCCCAGTGGCCGTCCCACACCGGGTCCCAGTAGGCCGCCCGTCCGGTCACAGGCCCGGACGGCGCCCAGCGCACGGCGTCGCCGGTCTCGTCCAGGACGAACAGGGTCAGCCATGGCGGTACGTGGAAGCGCCCCTGCTCGCAAACCGGGCTGTGTGTCGACGTCTCGCTCATGCCGTAGCCGCGGTAGCGGCGCGCGCCGCCGAAGAATTGCTCGACTTGTTCCTGATAGTCGTCGGGCAGCGCGAGTCCCTTCGTGCCGCCGCTGCCCAGGTAGACCGAGTCGGGATGGAAGCCGCCTTCGGGCAGACCCAGCTCGCGGCACACCTCCAGCAACGCCCACGCCTGCGGCCAACTGCCGTGGAAGACGATCGGCTCGTGCCGGTGCGCGTCGAGGGCGCGGGCCACGCGGACGTAGTTGTCGTGCAGATCCTGCGCGCGGTCGGCTATGCCCGCCTCGAACTCCGCGACGTCGCCCGGTGTCGCCTGGCCCGAGGCCATCGCCTGCTGCAAGCGCATGATGCGGTTGAGTTCGGCCATGCGGATCGGTTCGTCGGTGAGCGTGTAGATCGCGTCCGGGCGTCCCGTGTACTTCTTCTGGGCCTGGAACGCGTACACGAGGCGTGCGGGTCCGGCCGAGGGTGTCAGCGAGAAGAGCGGGCGGCTGTTGTCGCGCGGCGGCTGGTTCGGCCAGCCCCAGATGCGCGTGAGCAGGTCGGCGATGCGGTCGATGTCGGTTTGGGTCTGATCGATGAATGACGCCTTGCCGCTGGTCCCGCTGGAGGAGAACACGAAGTGCCCGGCCGCCTCCAGCCGTTCGATCCAGTCGTCGACGTCGGCCACTCCATCCAGCTCGACGCCGTCCATCGACGTGGCCGACACCGACTCGAACCACGTCGTCAGCCGGTCCCACTGCCCCTTGTCGACGAAGGACGCCGGGTAGCTCTTGTACGCGGTGTGCGCGAACAGCACCGGTACCAGGTCGTCGAGCTTCTCGATGGACTCGACGCCTGTGTCGGTCGCGCGCTGGTCGAGGATGCGCACCCGGGTACGGAGATCGGCGAACCGTTCCCGCGCCGCCTCGAGCTGGAGCCCGGCGAGGTCGACGTCCTCGGTCGCCGAGATGGGATCAGGCTGCTCGGCGAGCACGAGCAGGTCGTCGACGGCGCTCACATCTTGCCCCACGAGTCTCGCTCGATGCTCATGTCTCGCTCCACGAGCGTCGCTCGATGCTCATGTCTCGCTCCACGAGCGTCGCTCGACGCTCATCTCTCGCTCCACCAGCGTCGCTCGATGCTCATCTCTCGCTCCACGAGTGTCGCTCGATGCTCATGATTCGTCCTTCCCCCAGCGCACCATCCGCGCCAATGGATAGAAGCCGTCGTGGGGCAGGCCGAGCCGGGTGTCACCGGCACAGCCGAGCGAGGTCACGCGCTGGACGCCGACACTGCACAGGTCATCGCGCAGCTGCTCGCGCAGCGCGTCCGGGTACACACCGACGGTCTGCGTCGCTGCATTGATGTGCCCCAGTACCGACTTCACGTCCGGTACGGCGACGACGTTGACCAGCCGGCCGGTCGGATAGAAGTCGACCGGCTCCTCGGAGCGCACCACCATGCCGGTGCCGTCGGTGGCTCCCCAGACGCGGAAGTACGGCGCGAGATTGCGCAGTCCGTCGATCTCGTCGCGCAGCTCGCCCGGCACCGGCTGCGAGCGGTCCGCCGCCTTCACCCGCTCGACGCCCAGCTCGGCGGTCAGCAGTTCGCAGAACCGGTCGACGTCGTCGACCGTTCCCTCGACGAACTGGAAGCGGCTCGCGGTGCAGGCATCCTGGTTGTGGATCGTCGCGTCGGTCGCGGCGGCCGCCGCGATCGCGCGCAGGTCGGCATCCTCGGCGAAGGCGGCTCGTCCGATCACCGAGATGGACGTCTTCGGGTCGAACGACACGAGCTCCAGGCCAGGACCGACATAGGCGGTCACGCCCTTCACGGCGGCCGTGCCGCCCCACACGATCAGCTTGTCGAAGAATTGGGGACGCAACAGAACGCTCTCGACCGCCGCATCACCTCCGCGCCAGTAGACGGCGGCGAACGACTGCTCGAGCGGGTGACCCGGCGCGACGGCAGAGATGCCGCGCAGGAGGGCCGGTGCAGTGAACAGGTCGTTGGACGGCAGCTTGAACAAGCTGGCGCCCTTCACCAGCGCACTGCGCGCGATGCTGATGGCCGCGACGCCCGGCGCGTTGCCCGCGAGCACGTGCACCATCCGCGCGGGGAAGGCACGCACAAACGACGGACGAGCGGCGCCCGGCGCCGTCACCGCTCGCCACTCGTCGAGGACGGCTGCTCCGCCGAGTTCCTCGTCCAGCTGGAACTCGAGCAGCTCGCGGCCGAAGTAGTCGGGCAACGCGGCGTAGGCGCGCTGCTCCAGCGGCCGCGACGCACCGCTGATCTCGATGAGCCCCTCGAGAGCCGTGGCGACGATCCCGTCGGGATCGCGACGGATCCACTCACCCAACTCGACGAGGAGGTCCGCGATCTCGGCCGCCGGAACGTCGAACAACGGCGCGGGCCGGTCGCTCGGCCA
>DATGFB010000074.1:0-5722 GCA_035309605.1 Jatrophihabitantaceae bacterium | reverse complement strand
GCCGCCGCGACGCGCAGCCGGGTCATCGCTGCGCCTGCGCTGCGTCGGGTACGAGCGGCGGGCGCGACGCATCCGTCTGGCCGCCCACGAGAACCACGCCGACGAGGTCCAGCTGTGTCGGTGCCGCGGTCGGGCGCACGGACGCGCTCACGGTGCCGTCCGACGAGACGCGCACGGAGCGCACCGTGCCGAGAGACATGCCCGAGACGAAGCTCGTCGAACCGTCCGGCCCGGTCACCAACTGGTCGCCCGCGCGGATATCGGCGTTCGGGTCGAGCGGCACGAAGCGAAAGCCGGACGAGCCCGTCCCCGTCGCGATGCCGAGTTGCCCGCTGCGCACGTCCCTCACCCCGACACCCGACCCCGGATCCGCGGCGAGCAGCACGACACTGCTCGATCGATCGGCATGCAGCACTCGCCCGACCAGTCCGTTGCCGTCGGTCACGGTCTGCCCGACTCGGATGCCGCTGCCGCTGCCGGCATCGAGCGTGACGGTCCAGTCGAAGCCCTGCCCCGGGCCGAACGCAATCACACGCGCGGGTTCGACGTTCTGGCCCAGTGCGTTCGCCGCGAGCTGCAACCGCGCGAGTTCGGCGTTCGTCGCGGTGTCGGCGGTGCGCGCGTTCAACTGCGAGTGCAGCTGTGCCACCTCGTGCTGGAGCGCGCGTACCTTGCCTTCGTTGCTGCCCGCTGACGGCACACCTTGCAGCCAGCGCCGCGCCGGTCCGAACAACGCGTCGGTGCCGCGGTACAGGGCACCGAGCGTGCCGCGCACGCCGCGATGTGCCGTGCGCATGCTGCCGCCACCGAGGTCGAGCGTGATGAACGCGACCGCGACGAACGCGAGAGTGAGCGCCGCGATGCGCTGCCGCCGGGTGAGCCGCCGCACTGTGCGCTGCTATCTGCGATGGCCGTCGACGACGACCTTCTGCAACTGCTCGAAGTGCTCGACCACGGTCGCCGTGCCGAGCACGACCGAGTCGAGCGGCCGGTCAGCGACCAGCACGGGCACACCCGTTTCGTGTTGCAGGCGCGCGTCCAGTCCGCGCAGCAGCGCTCCGCCGCCGGTCAGCACGATGCCGCGCGTGACGAGGTCACCGGCGAGTTCGGGCGGACACCGGTCGAGTGTCGCGCGCACCGCGCCGACGATGCGCGCGAGCGGGGCGTCCATCGCCTTGCGCAGTTCGTCGCCGGAGATCGAGATGTTGCGTGGCAACCCGGTGCCGATGTCACGTCCGCGGATCTCTGCGTTCTTCGGGCCGGCGACCGGGTAGGCCGAGCCGACCGAGATCTTGAGTTCCTCGGCGGTGCGCTCGCCGATCTGCAGCGAGAATTCCGCACGGATGTGGTCGACGATCGCGGTGTCGAGTGCGTCGCCGGCAACACGCAGGCTCGTCGACGCCACGATGCCGCCGAGCGCGAGGATGGCCGTCTCGGTCGTCCCGCCGCCGATGTCGACGACCATCGACCCGGCCGGCTGGTTGACGGGCAGGCCGGCGCCGATCGCGGCGGCCATCGGTTCGCTGATGATGTGCACCCGGCGCGCGCCGGCCGCGTAGGCCGATTCGCTGACGGCGCGCTGCTCGACGCTGGTGATGCCGCTCGGGACGCACACCACGATGCGCGGCCCCGTGAACGCGCCGCGGCGGCGCAGCACCTTGCGCACGAAGAAGCGCAACATCTCGGCTGTGACGTCGTAGTCGGCGATCACGCCGTCCTGCAACGGCCGCACGGCCTTGATGTGGCCCGGCGTCCGCCCGATCATGCGCTTGGCCTCGAGCCCGACGGCGACGACGGAGCTCGTCGTGATGTCGACGGCAACCACGGACGGTTCGTCGAGCATGATGCCGCGCCCGCGCGCGTAGACGAGGGTGTTCGCCGTGCCGAGATCGATCGCCAGGTCGCCGCCGAGCAGATCGCCGCCGCGCTGCGACACCCGCGACAAACGGGACAGCGACGTGATCGCCACCAGCGGACCCTTCGACAGCGCAGACCGGACGTGTGGTGATCGTATTGTCGTGAGGCGCGCTTATACGGTTGCGACTCGCGGTAACAGCGAGACGGGTGTTATCTGCGGCTCAACCCAGCTGCGGGAACCACAGCGCGATCTCGCGCGCGGCGGACTGCGCCGAGTCCGATCCGTGCACGATGTTCTGCACGACGGCGGTGCCCTGATCGCGCGCGAGATCGCCGCGGATCGTTCCGCCGAGCGCCGCCGTCGGGTCAGTGGCGCCTGCGATCGTCCGAAAGCCTTCGATGACCCGCTGCCCCTCGGCGACCATCGCCACCACCGGCCCGGACAGCATGAAGTCGACCAGCGGCCGGTAGAACGCCTTGCCCTCGTGCTCGGCGTAGTGCTCGGCGAGCAGTTCAGGCGTCGCGAGGCGCATGTCGAGCGCCGCGATGCGGTAGCCCTTCGCCTCGACACGGCGAATGACCTCGCCGACCAGTCCGCGCGCCACGCCGTCGGGCTTGACCAGGACGAGAGTGCGCTCGAGCGGGTTCGTCACGCGGGCGAGCCTACGAGACGAGCATTCTCGCCCCGCCGGGTGTGCCGACGAGCTCGTGCCGCAGCGTGAGCAGGTACAGCCAGATGCCGGCGAAGATCGCGCCGACCACGAACATCGCGACGAGCCAGGCGCCGGTCGCGACGAACGCTAGCTGCAGCACCGACCCGTACCCGATCCCCCACGGTCGGCGTTGCACGGCGGCGCCGACGACCATCAGCACCGCGAGCGCGATGAGCAGCCCGGCGCGCACCCCGCCGAGGCCGGTTGACGTGAAGGCGATCGCACGCGGGACGAGCAGCACGACGACCGACTCGAGCCCGAGAATGGCGGCGAGTGCTCGGCGCGTTGCTCGGTCCGCGTTCTGGGCGCGCGCCGCGATCTGCTCCGCGGTGGGTTCGCCACCGTGCGTCGGCTCGGTGTGCTCGTCGGTCACGTACTCGCTCCGAGCAACAGTCGCGCCTCGCCGGCAGTGACAACCGATCCGGTGACAAGCACGCCGGCGCCCGAGAGCACGCCGTCGCCGGAGTCCTCCGCCAACCGCACCGCCGCTTCGATCGCGTCGTCGAGGCGCGGCTCGACGCTCACGCGATCCGGGCCGAACACGGCGACGGCATGGCGAGCGAGTTCGTCGACCGGCATCGCGCGCAACGACGAGTTCTGCGTCACGACGACCTCGTCGACGGCGGTTTCGAGCGCGTTGAGCATCCCGTCGACGTCCTTGTCTGCGAGCACGGCAACCACACCGACGAGTCGGCGGAAGTCGAACGCCTCCTGCAGCGCGACAACCGACGCCGCAACGCCGTGCGGATTGTGTGCCGAATCGACGAGCACCGTCGGCGCGGATCGCACCGGCTCGAGACGTCCGGGCGAGCGCACCGCGGCAAACGCTTCGCGCACCACGTCGATGTCAAGACGTCCGCTCTCCCCGGTGACGCCGAGCAGCGCCTCGACGGCGGCGAGGGCGCAGGCCGCGTTCTGCGCCTGGTAGCCGCCGTGCAGCGGCAGGAACACCTCGTCGTACTGGCCCGCGAGGCCTTGCAGCAACACCACCTGGCCGCCGACGGCGACCCGCCGGTCCAGCACGCCGAACTCCATGCCTTCGCGCGCGACGGTGGCGCCGACCTCCGACGCGCGACGCAGCAGCTCGGCCGCCGCCTCGGGCGCTTGCGCGGCGAGAATCGCGATCGATCCCGGCTTGATGACCCCCGCCTTCTCGGCCGCGATGGTGGCGCGGTCGCTGCCGAGATACTGCGTGTGATCGAGGTCGATCGGCGTTACGACGGCGACGTCGGCGTCGATCACGTTCGTCGCGTCCCACCGGCCGCCGAGGCCGACCTCGACGACGGCGACGTCGACCGGCGCGTCGGCGAAGATTGCGTAGGCGAGGCCGACCATCACCTCGAAGAACGACAGCTTGATGTCGAACTGCGCGTCGACCAACTCCACGTACGGCGCGATCTCGCGGTAGCCCTCGACGAACGTGCGTGCGTTGACGGGCTCGCCGTCGACGACGATCCGCTCGCGGATGTCGGACAGGTGCGGGCTGGTGAAGCGTCCGGTGCGCAGCCCGAACGCGCGCAGCAGCTCGTCCACCATGCGGGCCGTGGACGTCTTGCCGTTCGTGCCGGTCAGGTGCACCGAGCGATATGTGCGCTGCGGCTCACCGAGCAGGTCGACAAGCGCGTCGATGCGTTCGGTCGTGGGCTGCATGCGCCCCTCGCCCCAGCGCGAGGTCACCTCCGCCTCGACCTGCCGCAGCAGGCGTACGTACTTCTCGTCGTCGGGCAAGGCGATCAGGTTTCCGGGAGCGCAGCGAGCGCCGCTTCGATGCGCGCGAGGTCGCTCTCTGCCGCCGCGACGCGCTCGCGCACCTTGCCGATGACAGCGTCGGGAGCCTTCTCGGTGAACGCCGGGTTCGCCAGTTTCGCGCGGTTGGACTCGAGCTCCTTGGTCGCGGCAGCGAGCGTCTTGCGCAGCCGGTCGCGTTCGGCGGCGACGTCGATCACGCCGGACAGGTCGAACGACACCTCGACACCGTTCGCGAGCGAGACGGTTCCGGTCGCGGTGAACGACTCCCCCGGCGGGTCGAGCCGGCACAGCGCGCGCACGTCCGCCTCGTCGACGGCTCCCGCGATCGTCGCCGGGATGCGGCGCGAGGGCTTCACGCCCTGGTCGGAGCGGAACCGGCGCACCTCGGTGACCACTTCCTGCAGCATCCGGACGTACGTCTCCGCGGCCGCATTCGCGCGGGTGGCGTCCGCGAGCGGCCAGGGCGCGACGACGATCGACTCGCGACCGGTCAACGCGGTCCACAGCTCTTCGGTGACGAACGGGATCATCGGGTGCAGCAGCCGAAGCAGCGTGTCGAGCACCTCGCCCAGAACGCGCCGCGTCGCAGCGCCGCCGGCACCGTCGAGCGTCAGTTTCGCGAGCTCGATGTACCAGTCGCACACCTCGTCCCACGCGAAGTGATAGAGGACGTCGACGATCTTCGCGAACTCGAACCGCTCGTAGAGCGTGTCGACTTCGCCGATCACGGAGTGCAGTCGCGACAGGATCCACGCGTCTGCGCGCGACATCGACGCGGGCAGCTCTCCTTCGACGGTCGCCCCGTTCAGCAACGCGAAGCGCGTCGCGTTCCACAGCTTCGTGCCGAAGTTGCGCGCGCCGACGACCCACTCCTCGTTGACCGCCTGGTCGGCGCCCGGGTTGGCGCCCTGCAGCAGCGACAGGCGCACCGCGTCAGCGCCGTAGTTGTCGATCCACACCAGCGGATCGACGACGTTGCCCTTCGACTTCGACATCTTCTTGCCGGACGAGTCGCGAATCAGCCCGTGCAGGAGCACGGTGCGAAACGGCACGTCGTCCATCGCGTAGAGGCCGAACAGCATCATGCGCACGACCCAGAAGAACAAGATGTCGTAGCCGGTGACGAGGACGGTCGTCGGGTAGTAGCGGCGAAGCTCCGCGGTGTCGTCCGGCCAGCCCATTGTCGAGAACGGCCAGAGCGCGGACGAGAACCATGTGTCGAGCACGTCCTCGTCCTGCGTCCAGCCCGCGGGTGGTGTCTCGTCCGGGCCGAAGGCCATGTCGTCGCCGTCCGGCGAGTACCAGACGGGAATTCGGTGGCCCCACCACAGCTGCCGGCTGATGCACCAGTCGCGCAACCCGTCGACCCAGGCGAAGTAGCGACCCGACATCGATGCGGGCTC
>DATGFB010000073.1:0-4104 GCA_035309605.1 Jatrophihabitantaceae bacterium | reverse complement strand
CATCATCGACGAGCACGCGACCGCGGTCGCCAACGGCTTGACCGATGTCTTCGTCAGCGCCATCTGGGGGCCGTACCAACGCGGCGAGCTCGACTCGGATCAGGTCGTTGCCCTGCTGGCCCGGCTGCGCCCGCTCGCGGTGCAAGGTCTGGTCAGCGCGTTCGGCCGCGCGGCCGACCGTGCCGCGCGCCGCGGCCTCGTCAAGGACTAGGCCGTGTCAGGGCCGATGGGTGCACTGGTGCGCCACAGGCGCTGATCCGTCGACCACGCACACGGACGGCAATGCCTTGGCGACCGCATCGGCGATCGGCGCGAGCGGCCCGCCTGCGTAGGTGACCGGCACGGTCACCTCGACGTAGACCGCGCGGTCGATCACGGTGAACACGGTGGCCTGCTTGCCGTGAACGACCCAGAAGAACACGCCGTCCACCCCGGTCGTGAACGCGTCGCTACCGGGGACGAGCCCGGCCGGCCGCGGCACACCGCAACGCAAGACGACGGCGGGGTTGCCCCACGCGACGACGAACGCGCTCGACGACAATGCCGGCCGGCTCTGCAGGCCGTTCAGATTGACCGGCAGGCCGGCGAGCACGCCCGTGCACGGTCGCGCGGCGGCCGGATCCGATGGCGGCGCGGACACCGAGATCGGCGGGAGCGCGGCACCCGACGACGGCGCCGAGGTCGTCGGTTTCGAGGAGTGGTCGGACGGCGAACCGAGCAGCAGCGCGATGATCACGACGAGCGGCAGAGTGATCGCAGTGGCGATGGCCGCGGCTCGGCGGTAGACGGGATCGATCGTGATGCTCCGGCTCGGTGGATCAGACCTGCAGCACGCGCAAGGTCACGGTGCGGAACACCCCGTCGACTCCGCGCACCTGGGTGAGCAGGAACTTGCCGAGTTCGTCGTCGGACGGCACCTCTGCCTTGGCGATCACGTCGTACGGACCTTCGAGGAACTCCACGCTCGTCACGTACTGCAGCTTGCCGATGGCCTCGGCCGCAGACATGCCCTTGTCGTGCACGGTCTGGACGAGGATGTAGACGCTCACGGACATGGGCGGTGTGTCCTCTCCGTCTGCTGTCATGCTGACCGGTAGAACGTAGCGCAGAGCGTTTCGCGCCCGGTTGCGAGAGAAGGGCACCCTGATCACCGTCTCCGACCTCGGTGAATTCGGCCTGATCCGCCGCGTCGCCGCCGCCTCCGTCCCGACCGAGTCCACGGTGCTCGGACCGGGTGACGACGCAGCCGTCGTCGCCACACCCGACGGACGCGTGGTGGCCAGCACCGATCTGCTCGTCGAGAACGTGCACTTCCGCCGCGACTGGTCGACGGCGACCGATGTGGGACGCAAGGCAGCGGCGCGCAGCTTCGCCGACATCGCGGCGATGGGCGCGACACCGACCGCGTTGCTCGTCGGACTGGCCACGCCCGGCTCGCTCGACGTCGAATGGGTGGACGGGCTGCACGCCGGGCTGCGCGAGGAGTGCGGCGAGGTCGGCGCGGCGATCGTCGGCGGTGACGTCGTGTCGGGCGACGTCGTGATGATCGCCGTCACGGCGCTGGGCGACCTCGGCGGACGCGCGCCCATCACGCTCGACGGCGCACGTCCCGGTGATGTGGTCGCGGTGGCCGGCCGGCTCGGCTGGTCGGCGGCCGGACTCGCCGTGCTCAGCCGCGGCTTCCGGTCGCCTGTGCAGGTGGTGTCCGCCCATCGCCGGCCCGAGCCGCCGTACGCCGACGGGCTCGCGGCAGCCGAGCTGGGTGCCACGTCGATGACGGACGTCAGCGACGGTCTGATCGGCGACCTCGGCCACATCGCAGAGGCGAGCGAAGTGCGCATCGATCTCGCCGGCGAGCGTCTGGACATACCCGCGAAGCTGCGGGAGGTGGGCGCCGCGCTCAACGTCGATCCGCTCGTGTGGGTGCTGACGGGCGGGGAGGACTACGCGCTGGCCGCTACGTTTCCGGCCCGTACCTCATTGCCCGACACCTGGACGGTGATCGGCTCGGTCGCCGAGGGCGAAGGTGTGCGTGTCGACGGGCGCCGCTGGCCGTCCGGCGGCCACGAGCACTTCAGGTGATCCGGTTCGAGGCGCGCGACTACGACGATCCGTTGGTGCGCGAGCTCGTCGACGAAGTGCAGCAGGAGTACGTCGTCCGCTACGGCGGCCCCGATGCCGCGCCCGTCGATCCGGTCGAGTTCGTGCCACCCACCGGCATGTTCTTCGTGGCGTTCGTATCGGACGAACCCGTCGCGACCGGTGCGTGGCGATTCGTCGCGGAAGGCGTTGTCGAGATCAAGCGCATGTACGTGCCGGTTGCGCACCGGCGCCGCGGCTACGCGCGCGTGATGCTGGCGCATCTCGAGTCGACGGCGCACGCTGCCGGTGCCGGCACCATCGTGCTGAACACCGGACAGGAACAACCGGAAGCAATCGCGCTGTACGAGTCGTCCGGCTATCTAGAGGTACCCGGCTACGGGCACTACGCGTGCGCCCCGCTTGCCGTCTTCTACGGAAAAGATCTGGACTGACCGGCGCCGTCGTGCGCATAGTCGCGGGCGATGGACGAGAAGCAGACACTGCATCACTACCTGCGCCGGCGGCGCGGCGATCTGGTGGCGAAACTCGACGATCTCGGCGAGTACGACGTGCGCCGGCCGATGACGCCGACCGGCACCAACCTGCTCGGCCTGGTCAAGCACGTCGCCAGCGTGCAGATCGGCTACTTCGGCCAGACGTTCGGCCGGCCCGCCGACGTCGTGCTGCCGTGGGAACCCGACGGTGCCGCGCCGGACGACGACATGTGGGTGCCCGCGTCCGAGACGCGTGAGCAGATCCTCGAGTTGCACCGGATATCGGCCGAGCACAGCGACGCGACGATCGAGGCGTTGCCGATCGACGCGGTGGGCGCGGTGCCGTGGTGGCCCGAGGAGCGGCGTCAGGTGACGCTGCACCAGATCCTGGTGCACATGTGCGTCGAAACCGCGCGGCACGCGGGCCACGCCGACATCCTGCGCGAGCTCATCGACGGCCGCATCGGCGACGCCCCCGACGACGCGAACGTAGCGCGCAAGAGCGACGCGGAGTGGTCGGCGTTCTACGACCGCATCGAGGCGGAAGCCCGCGAAGCCAGTTGATCGTCATAACGTGCCGTTGCCATCACGACGCCTCGTTATGACAAAACGCCCGCCTCGACGTGAGCCGAGACGGGCGGAGTCAGTGCGCGGTCAGCCGCGGGTGACCTTGCCAGCTTTGAGGCACGAGGTGCACACCGTGATGCGGCGGCGGGTGCCCGGCGCGACGAGGGCGCGCACGCGCTGCACGTTCGGGTTGAACCGACGGTGCGTGCGGCGGTGCGAGTGCGAGACGGACATGCCGAAGCCCGGGCCCTTGCCGCAGACATCGCAGACGCTGGCCACTGGAGCCTCCTCGATCGGTGCACGCACGCGGCGACGGGCCGGGCGTGCGGGGATAGGTGCAAAGCTGGGTGTGTCCGGACGTCCGGGCAACCTGAGCAGTCTAACCGGAGCGCGCTGCCGCGGCCAAACCGCGGCCGAGCGGCGCCGCGGCCCGGGGCACCGCCCGCCCAGTATTCTGCGGCCTGTTCCGGGCCTCTGGTCGAGGCCGCGGCGGCCGGCGGCAGGGGGTGCACGTGCTCGACGCGCTCGACGCCGACGCCGTGCGGCGCTGGAGCCGCGTTGCGCTCGAGTCGATGCGCGCTCACCAGGCCGAGATCGACGCCATCAACGTGTTTCCGGTGCCCGATGCGGACACCGGCACCAACCTGTTGCTGACGTTGCTCGTCGCCGACGACGCCGTGCGTGCGGGCGCGACGGCGTCGGCCGGTGCGGTGCTCGCCGACCTGTCCCGGGCCGCCGTTCTTGGCGCGCGGGGCAACTCGGGTGTGATCGTCTCGCAGGTGCTGCGCGGCTTCGCCGAGGCGGCCGAAGGCACCGAGACGATCGATGCGAAGACGTTCTGCCGCGGATTGCGGCGAGGCGCGGAATTGGCCGACGCAGCGGTCGCGCAACCCGTCGACGGCACGATCCTGACCGTCGCCCATGCGGCGGCGGCGGGCGTCGCCGACGCACGCGGCCGTTC